>NZ_JBHWJJ010000196.1:0-11058 GCF_042732005.1 Streptomyces sp. NPDC059851
GGCCGCCTGCGTGTGGGGGGGGGGGGGGGTACGGGGGGGGGCGGGGGGGGGGCGGAGGGGGTGGCGGGGCGGGGCCGCCCCCGGCCCGGGGGAGCGGGTGCCGCTCTCCGGCGGCGCCGTCAACTGCTGAAGACGCCGACCTCGTAGAGGGAGTAGCCCCATTGGGTGCCGCGGCCGAGGCCGTGGATCCGTACGTAGCGGGCCGGCACCCCGGAGAACTGCGCGGTGTCCAGGCCGCCGTCACCGGTGGTCGTGGACCACACGGTCTGCCAGTTCGCGTCGTCGGAGGAGACCTCGATCCGGTAGGACCGGCCGTACGCCCGTTCCCAGTCGAGGGTGACCCGCTTGACGAGCTGCGGGGAGCCGAGGTCGATGCGCAACCACTGGCCGTCGCTCCAGTCGCTCGCCCAGCGCGACCCGCGGTTGCCGTCCACGGCCCGGCCGGCCGCGTAGCTGACGAACGGGTTCCACTCGGTGGAGCTGGCCGAGGCGGCCGCGCCCGCGGCGAGGTTCACCCCTGCTTTGTGCTTCTCGGACGCCCCCCAGGTGCGCAGGTAGGACTCGGCGCCCTGGAAGAGGTCGTCCACCACCTCCTGGCCGCCGACGTTCCGGATGTCCTCGATCCAGTCGGGGACCATGCCGTAGTGCGCGGCGCCGTCGGTGTTGAAGTCCCAGGTGCGCTGCCCGGTGGTCTGGCGGTCGATGAGCGAGCCGCCGTCGGTGCTGCGGTACGGGTAGCGGACCGGGTTGGGGGCGTCGGCCCCGCGGGGGCCGGGCCAGCCGCCGACGCCGTTCATGTCGGTGCCGAAGCCGTAGCCCACGCCGTACTTGTCGCGCAGCGCGGCATTGCGCTTCGCCTCCGCGCTGAACCCCTCGGCTCCGCCCATGTAGGCGGTGGCGAAGCCGCCGAGCTTGTAGAGGCGCTCCAGCCAGCCCTGGTCCATCCAGCTGTGGGAGGAGATCACACCCGGGTACGACTCGGACTCCAGGACGTCCAGGGCGCGGCCGGCGGCCTTGACGCTCATGTGGTCGATCTCGAGCATCATCTTGCGTTTCATCATCCCGCGCAGGGCGTACTCGCCGAGCTCGGTGAGCCCGCGGGTGTTGCAGCGCGCGTCGGCCGCGTACGAGGGCATCGCCACGCCCGCCGGGAGCTCCTTCTGCGCGGAGGGGGCCGCGGCCAGGCCGATCGGGTTGTCGTGCTGCGGGCCGGTGCACTGCTCGGTCTTCCAGAAGGTGCCCGTGGAGAGGAACTGGCCCACGTTGATCGCGGTGCCGAGGGCGCCCTCGTCGAAGCGCACCCCGCAGAGCGCGTTGTCGAACTTGTGGCACAGGAACATGCTGCGCACGCCGATCCGGTGCAGCTCGTCCAGGCCGCGGTCGATGTCCTCCCGGCTGCACTGGGCGATGTCCAGGACCTGCTTGCAGCCGAACGGCTCGGAGGTCTCCACGCCGAGGACGACGGCCAGCTTGCCCTGCTCGATGACGTCACGGGCCTGCGCGGAGTCGGTGACGATCCGGAACCAGCCCTTTCCGGGGCCGCCGTACATCCGGTCGATGTAGGCCTGCATGTCGTACGTCTTCTGCGCCTCCAGACGGATGGCGGTCATCTCGTCGCAGCCGCGGTCCTTGAAGAAGTAGACCGAGCAGATCACCCCGTTGGTGACGAGGTCGTTGACGAGGACGCGCTGGCCGCCGCGCCAGGCCCGCTCGATCCAGGCGTAGTAGTTCTGCTGGTGGGTCAGCGAGTCGTGGGCGGGCCAGTCCTTGAAGGTGGGCCAGCCGTTGGGGTCGTGCTTGCCGTCGCCGCCCTTGGTGATGAAGTCGAAGACCGCGAGGGTGCCGTCGGGGTAGTGCTCGGGGCAGTCCTTGAGCGCGTCGGCGATGCCCTGCTCGGAGAACGGCTTGCCGCAGATGAGGCGGCCGCCGAAGCCCTCGTTGGACATGATGTGGTCGTGGGCGTCGACGAAGCCGCGGACCCGGCCCTGGGCATCGGTGCCCTTGAAGGGTTCGCCCGTCACGTTGATCTGGGAATCGGGGCCGGGCCGGGCCGTCGGAACCCACCAGCCGGTCTCGGCCGGGGCGCCCGCGGTGCCGCCGCCGGCGGCGGGCTCGGCCGCGGCGCCGGGTACCGGGCCGAGGGCCACGGCCAGCAGGCCGGTGAGCAGTAACGCGAGGACCGCGAGGGGTCTGCTGCGGCCGGTCGGTCGTCGGGTCATGGTCGTTTCACCACTCACGTCATCGGGAGGCGGAGGGCGCGGTCGAGGACGCAGACCGCCCGAGGCCGGTTGATTGTCATGTCCCGCGCGAATTTGCGAAGAGGATCGCCACTGCCGCCGGGAGAGTCAAGAGTCCGGGACAAGCGACCTGATGATGGATCAGGTCCCCGCCGGCCCCTGCCGGGCCTGCGGAGACGCCCTGCCGGGCGTCAGCCGGGGGAGCGCCCGCCGCTCGCCGGCGGTGCACCCCGGCCGCCGCGGTCCACAGCTTCGGCGGGGCCACCCTCGTCCTCCTCGCCCTGGTCGGCATCGGTGCGGCCCTCCACGAACCGGTCCTCATGCCGTCCCTCGCGGCCAGCGCCGCCCTGGTCCACAGCGCCCCCACGCTGCCGCTCGCCCAGCCCCGCAGCGTGATCGTCGGGCACCTCCTCGGGGCGCTGGTCGGCTACGCCGTGCTCGCCGCGGCGGGCAGTACGCCCTGGGCCGCGGCCGTCGCGGGCGGGCTCACCCTGGCCGCGAACACCGCCGCCCGCACCCCGCACTCGCCGGGCTGCGCCAGCGCGGTGATCGTGGTCCTACAGACCCCCGCAGCCGGACGCTTCGTGCCCCTCCTCCTCGGGGCGACGGTCCTGCTCGTGGTCACCGGGTACGTCGCCTCGCGCCTGCGGCCCAAGGCGCCCCGCTACCCCGCCTACTGGTGGTGAGCGACCGGCGTGCGCCCCGCTCACCCTCCGAGCGGCGCGAGGAACCGCTCCGCCGTCCGCGGGTGCCCACGGACTCGTGTCGTTGCCGAGGGACGGCAGGTCGAGGGCGTCCGGCGTGGGAGCACGGCAGCGCGGGCTTCTCCTAACCCGAGGTCCGGGCGGTTCCCCCGTGCCGCTACCGCTGAACCCGGGGGCCCGGCCGTGCCCCCCGTTCCCGTACCGACGCCGGACGAGGACCGCCTGCGGTGTCGGCCGGCAGCCCGCCGACACCTGGCGGCACGGGCCGATCCCAGTACTAGCCGGTGTGCCCCGCGGCGACGGCGTCCTCGGCGAGGACGGCCGCGATGCCGTTGGCCAGGCACGGGATACGGTCCGCCGGGATGCCCGCGATGTTGATGCGGCCCGCGGTGGTGCCGTAGATGGCGAAGCCGTTGCGCAGGCGGAGCATCTGGCCCGGGCTCAGCGGCAGCATCGAGAACATGCCCTTCTGCCGCGCCAGCGACTCGGCCTGCGCGGCCCAGCCGAGCGAGGCCAGCTGCCGGGCCAGACCGCTGCGGTTGGCCTCGATGCGGCCGCGCATCTCGTCCAGCTCGGCCCGCCACAGGGCCCGCAGCCCGTCGTCTTCCAGGACCGTCGCGACCACTGCGGCCCCGTGCTCCGGAGGCATGGAGTACAGGGTCCGGGCCGCGTTCTGCAGGGCCGTCTCCACGTGGCGCAGCGACTGGCGCGAGGCGCCGAGGACCACCGCGCAGCCGGTGCGGTCGGCGTAGAGGCCGAAGTTCTTCGAGCAGCTGATGGCGACGAGCATCTCCGGCACCCGCTCCGCGAGCATGCGCGTGGCCGCCAGGTCCGCCTCCAGGCCGTCGCCGAGCCCGTGGTACGCGAGGTCGACGAACGGCACCCACCCCACCCGGACGGCGAGGTCGGCCAGCGCCTCCCAGGCCTCGGGGGACGGGTCGACACCGGTGGGGTTGTGGCAGCAGCCCTGGAGCAGCACGACGTCGTCGCGGCGGGCACGCCCCAGGTCCCGCAGCAGTCCCTCGGTGTCGGGCCGGCCCTCCGCGTCGAGCCAGGCGTACGTGCGCACGGTCAGCCCCGCGGCCTCCAGGATGGGCCGGTGGTTCACGTAGGCGGGGTCGCTGATCCACACCGTCGTGCCGGGCCGGGTCCGGCAGATCAGGTCGGCCAGCAGCCGCAGCGCACCGCTGCCCGCGACGGTCTGGACGGCGACGGCCCGCTCGGCGGCGCCACCCCCGCCCAGCACCATCGACAGCATCGCGCGGTTGAAGGCCAGGTTGCCGGAGAGCCCGCGGTACTCCTTGGAGAGGGAACGTTCCGCCAGGCGTATCTCGGCCTCGCGCACCGCCGCCATGACCGGGGTCCCGCCGGTGTCGTCGCGGTAGACGCCCAGGACGAGGTTCAGGCGCTCGGGACGGGCGTCGGCGCCGTACGCCTCGGTCAGGTCCCACAGCGGGTCGACGGGCGGCGGGAGGAGGAGCTCAAGCATCTGCGGGAACCTCGGACGGGGATCGACGGGTCAGCGGGCGGAAACGGGGTGGGAGGGGGTGCGGGGGCGCCGGTTGGCGAGGAAGACCCCTGCGGCGATGAGCGGCACGCCGACGAGCACGGCGAGCGTCGGCGACTCGCCGAGCAGCGGCACGGCGAGCAGGACCACGAGCACCGGGCTGAGGCTGCCGACGGCGGAGCTGCGCTCCGCGCCCAGCCTGCGGATGGCGAAGGCGTACAGCAGCCCTGCGCACAGCCCGACCCCCAGCCCCTGCACGACCAGGAACAGGAGGATGTCGGAGCCCGCCGCGGCCGGCAGCCCGCTGGGCAGCACCCCGGTCAGGACCAGCAGCGCCATCACCGCGAACGAGGGCAGGCAGAGCAGGCCGATCGAGCCGACCGGATCCAGCTCCACCTCCTTCAGCCCGACGGTGTACAGCGCCCACAGCCCGCTGGCGGCGAGGAGGATGCCGGCGCCGGCCAGTACCGAGCCGTTCACGGGGAAGACGTGGCGCCAGACGAGGGCGACCACGCCGGCCGCGATCAGCGCGAGCCCGGCCGCCTGCGTGCCGCGGGGTGCGCCGCGCCCGCCCGTGATCATGAGGGCGGCGACGAACAGCGGGACCATCCCGGGGACGATCGAGCCGACGAACGCCGCCGAGGTGAGGGAGCCGCCGTACATCGCGGCCAGGAAGAACGGCACCCCCGCACCGCAGGCGATCTTGAGCGCGGCCGCCGGGCGCACCGCGGCGAGCGCCCGGCGCCGCCGCCACAGGGCGGGGGCCAGGACGACGAGCGGGACGCCGAAGCGCAGCAGCGCGGCGTCGGCGGGCAGCAGGGAGGAGCTGCTCAGGGCCCGCGCGCTGAGGGCGAAGGCCGCCCAGATCAGCACGGTCAGGACCAGCGCGACCATGCCCCGCGCCTGCGGAGAGAGCCCGCGGGCCCCTGCGGTGCCTTCTCGCGGGGGTGCCGGCGCGGGCACGGCGGGCACGGTCTTCACGGCGGCCACGGTCAAGTCCTCCAAATCCAGGGGCCGGATCCGGCCACGGGGCAACGCTAGAGCTTTTCCCGGGGCAGCCGATTGCCAGTTCTGTCGCCCAGGCATAGCTTGGGGGCAGAATCTGCCAAGGAGTGACCATGGACGCAGTCGATCTGCAGATCATCCGCGAATTGCAGGCCGACGGCCGCCTGTCCAACCAGGAGCTCGCCGACCGGGTCCGGTTGTCGCCTTCGCCCTGCTTGCGCCGGGTACGGCGGCTGGAGGAAGCCGGTCTGATCCGCGGCTACACGGCCATGGTCGACCAGGTCGCGTACGGCCTTCCGATCACCGTGTTCGTCCGCATACGGCTGGAACGCCACACCGCGGAGGCCGTGAGGGTCTTCGAGGAACACGTCGCCGTCATCGAGCACATCCAGGACTGCTACCTGATGGCCGGCAGCAGCGATTACCTCCTCAGGGTCGTCATCGAGAGCCTGGAGGCGTACGAATCCCTGGTCCGCAACCGGATCCACGCCATCCCCGGCATCGCCTCGATCGAATCGAGCTTCGCCTTCGGCAGCGTCAAGCAGTCCAGGGTCTATCCCGCGCCGAAGTGAGGGGGCCGGCCGGGCGGCGGCGGTGCGTGCGGCGGTAGCAGCTCGATCGGGGAGCGCAGGCGCCGCCCCACGGGCAGCTCCAGTCGCCCCTGCCGTGCGGCGACGGGGATCCGCCGCACGGCGAGCTTCGCCTCGATGTCGCACTGCCCGCTGTGCAGCGCGGTCAGCCACGCGTTCTCCACGGCCGCGACGAGGGCGCGGAGGTGGAAGGCGACGGCCAGCTCCACGTCGACGGTGCCGACCGGGGCGCCGTCCACCAGCAGCTCGACGCTCGGGTGGTGGGTGGAGGTGATGCTGTGCGTGGCGAGGGCGACGAGCTCGGGAGCCTCCGGGGACAGGCGGGTCCGGTGGGCCGCGGCCCGCAGGTCGGAGTGCTTCGCCCAGCCATGGGCCAGCAGGGAGAACAGGTCGAGGTCGAGGAAGCCGTTGACGACGCGGGCGAGCTCGGTCTCCACGGCCCGGTCCGCCGCACCGGTGAGGCCCTGCCTGCCGGGCAGGATGCCGGTGGCGGCGTGGTGGTCGTGCAGGCTGCCGGCGATGCTTTCGGCGGACTGCTCCGACTCCGGACCGAGCAAGAAGGCCCGCACCGTGAGGGGAGCGAGGTCGGGGGCGGGGGCGGCGGTCATGTGTCGTCCTCCTTCTCCTTCACGGTCTGCTCGCCGGGATCCGCGTGCGGCTCCAGACGGATGGTGTGCGACCCGGCCCCGCCCTCCTCGGCGGTGTACTCGGCCAAGGTCGTCGCCGCCGGGGCGGGCCGTAGCCGGGCGCTGAGGTGGGCCTGCACCCAGTGCGGGTTCCGGCGGCGCTGGGCCAGCCGCGAGGCCCCGAAGGCGACCGCCAGGGCCGCCCCGACGAGGCCCGTGCCGACGACCAGGCCGAAGGGCACGGCCCCCGGCCCGACGGCCCTGCCGCCCGATGACGTCGGGTCGGGCGTCGGGCCGTCTGTCGTGCCCTCGGTGGGGGCGGGTGTGGGGCCGTCCGTCCCATTGGCCGTGGTGGTGGGCGTGGGGACGGAGTCCGGCGTGGGCCCCGGTGGGAGGGTCGGCGGGATCGGGAGTTCCGTGACCCGGAACGTGGCCTCGTCGGCCACACCCGGGTCCGACTGGCACTCGGCCCGCACCGTGTGGTCGCCCTCCGCCACGTCCCCCGCTATGAAGAGGTTCACGGCGAACGAGCCGTTGCCCGCGGCCCCGACGGGTGGCCCCGTGGACCTGCCGCCCCACAGCACGTTCACCAAGGGACAGTTGAACCCGGAACCGGTCAGGGTGACGGGCTCAGCACCGGCCGGCCCCGCGGTGGGGGTGAGCACCACGTTGGGCGTCCCGGAGGGTACGACGGTCGGTTCGTGTGTGGTGGTGGGTGCGAGGGTCGGTTCGTGCGTCCCGGTGGGTGCGAGGGTCGGTTCGTGTGTGGTGGTGGGTGCGAGGGTCGGTTCGTGTGTCGTGGTGGGTGCGACGGTCGGTTCCTGCGTGGTGGTGGGTTCGACGGTCGGTTCGTATGTCGGTTCGGGGGCTTTCTCGACCGTGAACGGCGTCTCGGCGTAGATCGACTCGTATCCGACGCAAGTGGCGTTCACTCTGTGGTCGTCGCCCGGGGCAGCATCGGCCGGGACCGTGATGTCGGCCGAGAACGTGCCCTGCTCGGGGTCCACCGGGGCCGGCTCCGCACCGTCCAGCGGGCTGCCGTCCCACATCAGCTGGGCCTTACCGCTGCCTTGGACGGGGCAGTAGTCGAATCCCGAACCGTCGACCCGGACGGGCGTGCCGGCGGGCCCTGTTGGCCTGTCCAGGGTCAGCGCGGGGACCGGAGTCGGTTTCACGTTGAACGAAGCCGTCGCGGTGATGGACGTGTTGGTCGTGCACGTGGCCGTCACGGTGGAAGGACCGGCAGAGGCGTCCGACGGCGCCGTGACGTCCGTCTCGAACTCGCCCGTGGCCAGGTCCGCCGTGATGACGCTGGGTCCGCCCCCACTCGGGTCGATGCGGACTTCGACCACGTCCGCCCGGTACTGCGTCTCGTCGACGCCCTCCGTCGTATCGACGCCGTCCGTCTTGTCGACTTCGCCCACGGCGCCCTGCACGGGGGTGCGGCACTCCTGGAACCCGTAGCCGCGGACGCCCACCCGGCTGCCGGGCGGTCCCGTCGGCGGGTCCAGTTCGATACGGGCCGTCACCTGGGCGGGGACTGCGCGGGCGGCGGGTGTCACAGGGGCGGCGGAGCCGCCCCAGGCGACCGCCGCACAGGCCAGCACCGCGGCCCATGGCCGGATGACCCGTCGGGCGAAGGGGAACATGACTCTCCGCCACCCATTCTCCTCCGCCCGGCCGCGCCCGTCGCCTCCAGGCGGGCCGTGCGCAGCGCTGCACCCACGGTCGTCCGGCAGGCCGCGGAAAGGCCTGGTGGGCGTCGGCCTGTACGTCGTGTGCGTCGCCGGGGCGGCGCAAGCGGTGCAGCCAGGACCCGTGGGCGGGGCGGAGTCGAGCCAGTTCGAACACCCGGTTGTCGGCGTACGGGACGGCGTACGCCGCCGCGTTCGACACCGACTCCTACCACCTGGTCGCGCGGGGGCACTTCCTGCGCCGTGACGTGCTGCGCGGCACCCCCGGCGGCCGAGTCCGTCATGGGCCTGGCCGCGGCCACCCTGCGGCGGGTCCTGTACGGCCGCCGAGCGGCCGCGCTCCCGCGCAGACCGCGAGGCACTGGGTAGGGGCCACGAGGGGCAGCACCGCCATGACCATCGGCGGCAGCGACCGTGACCAGGAGGGGGCGCCGGTGGCGCCGCGGGCGCCGTCGAACGGGAAGCCGGCGCCCGGCTCCGGCCGGCACCACGAGCCCGATCTGCGCCCCATGGCGCGAATCGCGCTGCGCCCGATCGATCGCCTCGCCCCCGCCCCTGGGCCCCTGCGCCGTCGCCGTCGCTTCCGTGATCATCGGGTGTCTCCAGCTCGGCGGCTCCGAGGGCGCCGCGCCGGCCGTGGCGCTCACCATCCTGCCCGCCCCCTTCCTGCAACTCCTCGTCCACTACCCGGCGTTCGGGCGCGGGACGTCGTGGCCGCCACCCTCATGGCCTGCTCCTCCCGCATCCGGCTCGCCAGCTCCCTCGTCCTCGCCCTCGAACCGCCCGCCGGCACGCGCGGCCGCGAGGTGCTGCTGCTGGGCCGCAGCGGGCCGGTCCTGCACCCGCCCGGCCCACCCCCCTGTGCGGCCCGAACGCGTCCCCGTCCGCCCCTCGTGCCCCTCCGAACCCGCTCTGGCTTCCGTACGGCGTTCCACGGGCTGAGCGGCCGCCCCGCCCCCTCACGGATCAGCAGCCGCGGTCACACCGGACCAAGGGCGCATATCGGCTGGACAAAGCGGTGCAATCGGCCATCCCGGCGTCTTCGTGGCGCCGAATGGTCGAATCCCACAGGGGTACCTCTTGAATGATCAAACTATGAGGGGGTTAGCATATGAGCGCCGCCTAGCTCGAAAGATAAGCCTGTGACTGTCAACGACGACTCGTTCACCAACTGGAACCACCGCGAGGAGATCGCGGAGTCGATGATCCCGATCATCGGGAAGCTGCACCGCGAGCGGGATGTCACGATCCTGCTGCACAGCCGCTCCCTGGTGAACAAGTCGGTGGTCAGCATCCTCAAGACCCACCGGTTCGCCCGGCAGATCGACGGCGAGGAGCTCTCGGTCACCGAGACGATGCCGTTCCTGCAGGCTCTCACCACCCTCGATCTCGGCCCGTCCCAGATCGACATCGGCATGCTCGCCGCGAACCACAAGACCGACGACCGCGGTCTGTCGGTGGCCGAGTTCACCGCCGAGGCCGTCGCCGGCGCCACCGGCGAGAACAAGCTGGAGCGCTCCACCGGCCGCGACGTCGTCCTCTACGGCTTCGGCCGCATCGGCCGCCTCGTCGCCCGCCTGCTGATCGAGAAGGCCGGCTCCGGCAACGGCCTGCGCCTGCGCGCCATCGTCGTCCGCGGGGGCGGCGAGGCCGACCTGGTCAAGCGCGCCTCGCTGCTGCGCCGCGACTCGATCCACGGCCAGTTCCAGGGCACGATCACGGTCGACGAGGCGAACAGCACGATCATCGCCAACGGCAACGCGATCCGCGTGATCTACGCCAACGACCCCTCCGAGGTCGACTACACGGCGTACGGCATCAAGGACGCCATCCTCATCGACAACACCGGCAAGTGGCGCGACCGCGAGGGCCTGTCCAAGCACCTGCGCCCCGGCATCGACAAGGTCGTCCTGACCGCCCCGGGCAAGGGCGACGTCCCGAACATCGTCCACGGCGTCAACCAGGACATGATCAAGCCGGACGAGCGCATCCTGTCCTGCGCTTCCTGCACCACGAACGCGATCGTCCCGCCGCTGAAGGCCATGGACGACGAGTACGGCGTGCTGCGCGGCCACGTGGAGACCGTCCACTCGTTCACCAACGACCAGAACCTGCTGGACAACTACCACAAGGCCGACCGCCGCGGCCGCTCCGCGCCGCTCAACATGGTGATCACCGAGACCGGTGCCGCCTCCGCCGTCGCCAAGGCGCTGCCGGACCTCAAGGCCCCGATCACCGGCAGCTCGATCCGCGTCCCCGTCCCGGACGTCTCGATCGCCATCCTCAGCCTGCGCCTGGGTCGCGAGACCACCCGCGAGGAGGTCCTCGACTACCTCCGCAACGTCTCGCTGCACTCGCCGCTGAAGCGCCAGATCGACTTCACCACCGCCCCCGACGCCGTCTCCATGGACTTCGTCGGCTCGCGCCACGCCTCCATCGTGGACGCCGGTGCCACCAAGGTCGACGGCGACAACGCGATCCTGTACCTCTGGTACGACAACGAGTTCGGCTACTCCTGCCAGGTCATCCGCGTCGTCCAGCACGTCTCGGGCGTCGAGTACCCGACCTTCCCGGCCCCGCGCGTCTGACGCGCCGCCAGCCGGCCCGCGCACCACGCGTCGCGGGCACGGGGCAATCGACGGGGGCCGGGCCCGGGTTGGTACGGCCCGGGGCGGGCGCCCGGGGACGATAGTGG
>NZ_JBHWJJ010000197.1:0-10906 GCF_042732005.1 Streptomyces sp. NPDC059851
CCGACGTCGCGGCCGTCCTCGGCTCCCTCGTCGACAAATCCCTCGTCATCGCCGCCCCCACGCCCGACGGCATGCGCTACCGGCTCCTGGAGACCATCCACGAGTACGCCGCCGAACGCGCCGCGGAACGGGACGCCGGCCCCGGAACGACCGCCGGCGCCGCCCGCCGCCACGCCGCGCACTACCTGGCCCTCGCCGAACGGGCCGAGCCGATCCTGCGCACCGCCGCCCAACTCCCCTGGATCCGGCGGCTGGAGACCGAGCTCGACAACTTCCGGGCCGCCCTCGACCACACCATCGGGGCGGGCGCCACCGACCCCGCCGCCGCCGAGACCGCCCAGCGCCTCGCCCTCGCCCTCGGCTGGTTCTGGTGGCTGCGCGACTACCGCCGCGAGGCCGCCCAATGGACCGCCCGCGTCCTCGCCCTCGGCCCCACCGAGCCGGATCCCACCGGGGGCAGCCCCGCGTACTGGCGCCTCATGCGCCTGCAGCTGCTCCACACCGCCCTGTTCGCCTACGGCCGGTCATCCGACGAGTACACCGCCCCGATCACCACCCGCGCCGGCCGCCTCCACGAGGTCTTCCGCCGGGGCGGTCCCGAGGCGGTCCCCTTCCCCGGCGTGCTCTGGCCGATCGTGGCCTTCCTCGCCGGCGGCATGGCCGGCCTCGGTGCCGCGATCGAGGAGGGCATCGCCAACTGCCGCCGGCACGGCGGCGACTGGGAACTCGCTGCGGTCCTGCTGTTCCGCACGCACAACGCCGTCGACACCACCGGCGGCCTGCCCACCGTCGACGCCGACCTCGCCGAGATCGAGGAGATCGCCCGCCGGGTCGGCGACCGCTGGATGCGCTCCCAAGTGGCGAGCGTCGCGGGCGAGATCGCGTTCTCGCGCGGCCTGTACGAGCGGGCCGGCAGCGAGTACGAGGAGTGCCTGCGTCTGGCCCGCGAGGTCGGCGCCCACCCGGAGGCCCCGTTCGCCCTCGCCCGCATCGCGGAGTCCGCGTTCTGCCAGGGCGACATGGACCGGGCCGAACGGCTGCTGGCCGAGGCCCACCGGGAGACCGAGCAGTACGGTGGCGGCCCCGAGATCCGGGCCTACGGCGGGATGCTCAGCGCGCTGATCGCCCTGGTCCGACGCGACCCGGCCGCGGCCCGCACCCACTGCGACCAGGCCCGGGCCGCCGCTGCGAAAACCTCGGCGCCCTCACAGCTGATCACCGGGATCGACCACGTGGACGCCGTCCTGACCGGATACGAGCAGGGCGCGGAGGTTGGTCTGGCCAAGATCGGGCCCACGCTTGCCGCCGCCGTCACCGCGCACTGCGCCGAACGCGTCCTCGCATCGGTCACCGAGAGCGCCGCCGTGCTGCTGGAAGCCGCCGGCCGGCCCGCCGCGTCCGTACGGGCCCTTGCGGCGGCCACCGCGTGGCGCGCGGGCCACCCGCGCTCGGTGCCGGAGGAGGGCGCCGTGAGCGGCCTCCCGGACCGTACCCGTGCCTCCCTCGGCCCCGAACGCCAGCTGCGCGAGGAGGCCGTGGGCACGGCCCTGTCCCCGTCCGAGGTGGTCGCCCTCCTCAGCGGCAGTTGATCACCGCGTCGGCCCAGCTCGCCAGGGTCGGCATCCGACCCCGGCCCTCCTGCTCGACCACCAGCCGCACCGTCTCGTGCCCGGTCAGGGGGACGTTCACGGCCGCCGCCGGGTCCTCGCGGCCGAGCGCCCCGGACTGCCACAGCCGCTGCCCGTCCGCGTACACCGAGAACCGGACCCTCCCGGTGGACGGCCGTGACAGGCCGTCCACCCCGGCCCGTGCCGAGAACGAGCTGCACTGCCGGTTCAGGGCGATCTCCACCGAGGAGCGGGAGTTCACCGTGATCCCCTGCGCATAGCGCCGGTCGGCGATCTCCAACCCCCAGCGCTGCCACACCCAGCTGCTGCGCCAGGTCTGCAGCTCGGGTCCGCTGTGATCGCCGAACACCGAGTGGGCGATCCCGGCCAGCTGGTAGCCCCGCGGCGGCTGCGGGGGGCTCGGGGTGGACGTGGGGGTGGGCGAGGGCTTCGGCGGCGTCGGGCCGGGCGTCACGGAGGGCGGCACGGAGGACGGCACCGACCGCGAGGGCTCGGGCGCGCCGACCGAGGGCTTCGGCGGGGCCTTCGACGCCGACGCGGCGGGAGTGGGTGCCACGGTCGGCTTGGAAGCGGGCGGTACGGGCTCCTCCGCGGCCGGCGGCTCGGGCACGGCCGAGCCCGGGGCGGGGGCCGAGCCCGACGGCCACGGCGCCGGGACGGCCGGAGCGGTCACGCCGGGCGCGGGCCTCGCCTGGGGCACCGTCTCGGGCTCGTCCCCCGCCAGAGCGAACACCACCCCGGCGGTCGCAGCCACCGCGAGCCCGGCGGCCAGGCCGGCCTTGGCCGACACCGCGAGCCCCTCGGACACCACGGCCCCGCCCCCGGACCCGGCACTCCCGGCCCCGGCCGACCCACCGGCGGAAGCCCCGCCCACGGCTCCGCCCGCGGCACCCGAGCCGCCCGCGGCACCCGAGCCGCCCGCGGCACCCGAGCCGCCCGCGGCGGCTGCCACCGCCCCCGCGCCTCCCGCGGCGACGGCCCCACCGGCCACCACACCCGCAGCCTTGACCGCATACCCGGCGGCGAACCATCCGATGACCGCGACCGGCAGCAGCGCGGGAATGCCCGCGTTGACGTCCTTCAGCTCGCCGGCGGCCAGCCGGCACTTGGCGCACTCCTCCAGGTGCTTGCGCAGCCCCCGCTCCGCCCGCATCCGCAGCCCGCCACGGGCATGGGCACCCAGCCGGTCCGCGTACTGCGCACAGTCCCCGCCCGCGCTGAGCGCCGAACTCACATGGGCTTGCAGATAGGCCTGCTTGAGGCCCTCCCGGGCCCGGACGGCCAGCACCGCGGTCGCGTTGGCACTCAGTCCGAACAGCGGGGCGATCGCGCTCGGCGAGGCGTCCTCGACCGTGGTGTGCCACAGCACGGCCTGCCACCGCTCGGGCAGGCTCCGGAAGGCCTTCACGGCCAGCGACTGCTCGGCCTCGTGCATCGCCCGGACCTCCGCACCCAGTTCGAGGGCGTCGTCCCCGGACAGGCCGGCCGACCCGCCACCGGACCCGCTGCCCGCGGCCGCCTGCTCCGCGAACAGGGCGAAGTCCTCGACCAGATGCTCCCGCTTGGCGGTCTTCGTCCATGCCGCGGCGACCCGCCGCACCGTGGTCAGCAGATAGGCCCGTACCGCCTGGTCCGGCCCGGCCCCGCCCCGGACCGCCTGCAGCGTCCGTGCGAACACCTCGGCGGTCAGGTCCTCGGCCGTGTGCCCGTCCCGGCAGCAGGTCCGTGCGTAGCGACGTACGGAATCCGCATGCCGGCGGAACAGCTCCGCGTACGCCCCGTCGTCCCCGGCGCGCACCCAGGCGATCAGGTCGCCGTCGGACGGGGGCAGCTCGCTCCCGGCGGCACCCGAGAGGGCCTGCCGGCCGCGTGGCTCGCGCTGGGCCGGGACCTGCCGTACGGGCCGGCTGACCGCCTCGACCTCGCTGCCGGCACCACCGATCGGTTCTTCCCGACCGTCAACGCTCATCGCGGAAGCTCCCGCACGCCAGACTCAACCGGTACACCGTTCAAGCCTGTCACACGGGGGGAGTGCGCCGAACCCCCTCCACGCCCTCCGCCCGTCCGGGCAGCCGCCGGCCGAGTGCCGCGCTTGACCCTCACCCGCCCGGGTGAACCCTTCCCGCCCGGAAAGAGACGCGCCCGGCCCCGGGCCATCCGGCACCGGGACCGGGCGCGCGCACTCTGGGGCCTGACTCCGGATCAGGCCGTGCGGGAGCGCAGCCCCTCGAGCAGGATGTCCAGGAGACGTGCCGACGCCGCCGCCTGCTGCGCCGCGTCGGGCAGGGCCGGCGCGGCAGTGGCGATCACCAGCAGCACATCGGCCACCGTGACGTCGGCACGCAGCTCGCCGGCCTCCCGTGCACGGTCGACCAGCCGGCCGACCACTTCGAGCAGCGCGCCCGCGCCCGCGTCAGCCGAGGGCTCGTCCTCCGCGGAGGTCCGCGCGCCCACGACCCGCAGCTCGGGAGCTCCGCCGCCCCCACCGGCCTGGCGCTGGTGCGGGACGCGGACCTCCGGAGCCTCGTCGGCGTCCTCGGCGGAGCGGACCCGCAGCACCTGAGGCGGCAGCAGCCGCCCGGCGCCCGAGGCGACGGAGGTGCGCAGGAAGCGCGAGAGCGCCTGCCACGGTTCCTCCTCCTGCCCCAGCGCGGTCTTGGCCTGCTCGGTCAGCCGGGCGGTCTCTTCCTCGGCTATTCGGCGGACCAGGACGTCCTTGCTGGGGAAGCGCCGGTACACCGTGCCGACACCGACGCGCGCGCGCCGCGCCACGTCCTCCATCGGGGCCCCGTAGCCCAGCTCCCCGAAGACCTCGCGGGCAGCACGCAGCACGTGTTCGAGGTTGCGCTGGGCGTCCACGCGCAGCGGCGTGGTGCGCCCCACCCCGGTCGTGGCGGTGCTCGTGCCGCCGGCCATCACGCGACTGTTGCTCTCACTGGAGAGCGCGGTCGCAGAACCATGGAAATCGGAAATGTTCATATGTATCCCCCGGTAATCGCTTGTCTCCCCCCGGAGACATCCCCGCCTTGTGCCGAGGTTGGCCACGGTCAGTGGCCCCGGTCTCACTCCTCGACGAGATACGAACATAGTTGAGCCAGAGTCAATTCAGAAGAGGCAGCCCCCGACGGACCGCCGCCCGATCGGAGCATTCGCCCCCACTTTTCCGATCCGGGTCTCCGGAACCACCCTCTCCACGCCCTCTGACCTGCGGAACTCCCTTCCCCTCTGCGCCATCCAAGTGCCCCGTCCCAGCGCCCCCTCCGGTCACACAATGTGTCAGGCCTGTGGACAAACTCCCGGCCACGTTGCGTCATGGGATGGTGAAGGCAGCCAACTCCCGAGGCACGGCCCCCGGAACCACGCCCGGCAGCTCCACCACGCCCGCCGGCCCGGCCGCGTCCGCCGCCGGCCCGGCCGCGCCCGGTTCCACCCCGGACAGCCCGGACGCCACCCCCCGCCCCGCCCCGGACGCCCCACCCCCCGCCGCGTCCGGCCCCCGGCGCATCCTCGTCATCGGCGGCGGCTACGTCGGCATGTACACGGCCCTCCGGCTGCAGAAGAAGCTCAGAGCCGGCGAAGCCGAGATCACGGTGGTCACCCCGGACCCCTACATGACGTACCAGCCGTTCCTCCCCGAGGCCGCGGCCGGCTCCATCTCCCCCCGCCACGTCGTCGTCCCGCTGCGCCGCGTCCTCGACCGCTGCCGCATCGTCATCGGCGAGGCCCGGGGCATCGACCACGCCAAGCGCACCGCCACCATCACCACCCTCGCCACCGCCGACGAAGGCACCGGGCCCCAGGAGATCGCTTACGACGAGCTCGTCCTCGCCCCCGGATCCATTTCCCGGGCCCTCCCCGTCCCCGGCCTCGCCGACTACGGCATCGGCTTCAAGACCGTCGAGGAAGCCATCGGGCTGCGCAACCACGTCATCGAGCAGATGGACATCGCCTCCTCCACCCGCGACCCCGCCATCCGCGACGCCGCGCTCACGTTCGTCTTCGTCGGCGGCGGCTACGCGGGCGTCGAGGCCCTCGGCGAGCTCCAGGACATGGCCCGCTACGCCGCCCGCTACTACCACAACGTCAAGGCCGAGGACATGAAATGGGTCCTGGTGGAGGCCAGCGACCGCATCCTCCCCGAGGTCGGCCCCGTGATGGGCGTCTACACCGTCCGCGAACTGCGCGGCCGCGGCATCGACGTCCGCCTGGAGACCCGTCTCGAATCCTGCGAGAACCGCGTCGCCGTCCTCAGCGACGGCGCCCGCTTCCCCACCCGCACCGTCGTCTGGACCGCCGGCGTCAAACCGCACCCGGTCCTCGCCGCCTCCGACCTCCCCCGCAACGAGCGCGGCCGTCTCGTCTGCACCGCCTTCCTCACCGTCAAGGGCGTCGAGCACGCCTGGGCCGCCGGCGACGCCGCCGCCGTCCCCGACATCACCGCCGCCGAACCCGGCCGCGAATGCGCCCCCAACGCGCAGCACGCCGTCCGCCAGGCCAAGGTCCTCGCCGACAACCTCGTCGCTTCCCTCCGTGGCGAGGTCCTCACCGAGTACGCCCACCGGTACGTCGGCTCCGTCGCGGCCCTCGGCCTCCACAAGGGCGTCGCCCACGTCTACGGCCGCAAGCTCAAGGGCTATCCCGCCTGGTTCATGCACCGCGCATACCACCTCAGCCGGGTCCCCACGTTCAACCGCAAGATGCGCGTCCTCGCGGAATGGACCCTCGCAGGCCTCTTCAAACGCGAGATCGTCTCCCTCGGCTCCCTCGAACACCCCAGGGCAGAATTCGAACTCGCTGCCGGCGGCGGCCACCGGCACCACTTGCCCCCACCCGCGGAGCCCGCCCCCGAACCACCGCAGGAAGGCCAGGGCTGACGCTGTCAGTGCCGTCGGCCACACTGGACGTGTGACCATAGGTGTGCTCACACCTGCGCAGAGTGACACCGTCCAGCGATCCACACCGACCCACCCAGCGATACAGCGACGACAGCGACCGCGACCACTTGCGACACCACGAGGCTTGAACGCAGTGAACTTCACGCGCTGGAGCGCCCGGTTTCCCGGAACGCAGCGCCGCGCCGCCGCCCGGTCCGAACACGCCGCCGCCCAGGCCAAGCGCGGCGAAGGCGCCGTCCCGGCTGCCCGCGGCGCAGCCGGCCGCCCCGCCACCACCCCCGACGGCGGCCCGGCCGACGCCACCGCCTCCGGCACGGGCGCCACCCCGGGCGCTGGCGGCGCAGGCACCGGCACCGGCTCCGCCGCAGGCAGCGGCCCCGTCCCCGCCGTGCCCTCCCTCGACGAGCTCTCCGTACGCGAGGTCCTCGGCCGGCTCCCGGCCCTCGTCGCCCTCGTCCACGGCCCAGAGCACCGCGTCGCCTACGTCAACGAGGCCTACACCGCCGGCTTCGGCCCCCGCCGCGCCGGCGCCCCCGCCCACGAGGCCCTCCCCGAACTCGGCGAGCTCGGCCTCCTCCCGCTCCTCGACCAGGTCCAGCGCAGCGGCAAGCCCCGCACCGCGAAGAACCGCACCGCCCCCGGCGGCGGCCACTGCTACACGGTCACCTGCACCCCGGTCGAGTTCCCCAAGGCCGCCCCCGACACCGAAGCCGACCCGCACCCCCACCACACCGGCGTCCTCATCCACCTCGCCGACGTCACCGACCACGCCGAAGCCGCCGAGCGCCTGCGCGCCAGCGAGCGCCGCCAGCGCGAAGCCGCCGTCACCCTCCAACGCTCCCTCCTCCCGCAGGAACTGGAGCAGCCCGACGACCTCCGCATCGCCGCCACCTACCATCCCGGCGGCACCGAGGCCGCCGTGGGCGGCGACTGGTACGACGTGATCACCCTCGGAGCCGGCCGCACCGCCCTCGTCATCGGCGACGTCATGGGCCGCGGAGTGCGCGCCGCCGCCGTCATGGGCCAGCTGCGCACCGCGGTCCGCGCGTACGCCCGTCTCGACCTGCCCCCGCACGAGGTGCTCCAGCTCCTCGACGGCCTCGCCGCCGAGATCGACGCCAGCCAGATCGCCACCTGCGTCTACGCCGTCCACGATCCCAACGAGGGTCTGCTCGCCTACGCCTCCGCCGGCCACCTCCCCATCCTGGTGCGCGACGCGGACGGCGCCGTCCACCGGGCGGCCGACCCGACCGGCCCGCCCCTCGGCACCGGCGGCTGGCTGCACACGTCGGGCACCATCCCGCTGGGCCCCGGCTCCACCGCCGTCCTCTACACCGACGGCCTCGTCGAACGCCGCGGCGAAGACATCGACGAGGGGGTCGCCGCCCTGGAACGCGCCCTCGCCGGCGCCCAGGGCACCCCCGCCGTCATCTGCGACCGCCTGATGCGCGCGCTCGGCGTGGACGCCGACCACGACGACGACGTCGCCGTCATGGTCCTCCAGCAGCCGCACCGCACGGGAGCCGACGCGGAGCTCTTCCACAACGCGGCCCTCGACCTCCTCGGCGGGGTCGAGGCGGCCCCGCGCGCCCGGGCCTTCGCCCAGGGGGTCCTCACCTCGTGGCGCTTCCCGGTCGAGCTGTGTGACCTGGGGGTCCTCGCCGCGAGCGAGCTCGTGGCGAACTCCCTCCAGCACGGCACCCCACCCATGCGCCTGAGGCTGCGTCGCACCGACCGTCGCCTGATCGTCGAGGTCACCGACGGCGACGACCACCTGCCGCGCCGCCGCCGCGCCGAACCGGGCGACGAGACCGGCCGCGGCATTTCGATCGTCGCCACGATCGCCTCGTCCTGGGGCTGCCGTCGCACCCCGGGCGGAGGCAAGGCCGTCTGGTGCGAGTTCGCCCTGCCGAACAAGTAGCCGGGAAAAGGGACGAGGGAGGCCCGGTCCTGGGACCGGGCCTCCCTCGCACACATATACGGACGTACCTACGCTACGCAGCCACGGGCTCCGCACCGACCACGGCAGCACCCGCCGGAACCCCGGCACCAGGAGCCCCTGCCGGAGCAGCCACGGCCCTTCCGCGACCCGACGCGACCGGCTCCGCCTTCGCCAGCGACGGCTTGTCCTGCACGGGGGTCAGCTGCGAGCCGAGCTTCAGCGCCAGCCAGGCGATGCCCAGCGACACCACGACGAACACCGCGACGTACAGCATCGGCGCCCCCGCACCCAGCGGCACGCCCAGCGGCCCGAGTGCCAGCGCGAGCTGCTTGACCAGCGCGAAGGCGGAGTTGTACTGGCCGACCGAGCCCTCCGGCGCCAGGTCGGCCACGAGCGGCGCGAGCGTCGGCGACAGCATCGCTTCACCGATCCCGAAGAGCGCGTACGTGGTGATGAACGCGGCGGCGGCCATCACCGCACTGCCGTGCCCCAGTCCGGAGAACCCGGCGAACAGCCAGGCGACCGTCCAGATCAGGCCGACCAAGGCGATCACCCGTGACCGCCGGCGCTTCTCGACGAGCCGCAGCACCGCGAACTGCGCGAGGACGATCGCGCCGGTGTTGGCGGCCAGGGCGAAACCGAGGGTGGACGGCGAGATCCGGGCGGCCTCGGTACCGAAGGCGGCCAGCCCCGACTCGAACTGCCCGTAGCAGGCGAAGAAGATCACGAAGCCCAGGACCAGCAGCTGGACCATCACCTTGTGCTGCATGAGCCGCTTCCAGGCGCCGCCCGCCTGTGCCGGGTCCTTCGGCACGGCGTCCTTGATGTTTGGCGCGTGCGGCATCCGGACGGTGAGGATGACGCCGGCCAGGACCAGGAACATCACGGCTTCGATGCCGAACAGCAGGGTGAAGCTGGCAGGCCGGCTCTCGTCGACGATCTGGCCGCCGATGAGGCCGCCGATGCCCAGCCCCAGGTTCTGCATGAAGAACTGCAGGGCGAAGGCCCTGGTCCGGATGGCCGGGGTGGAGCACCACACGATCATCGTGGCCAGCGCGGGCTGCATGACGGCCTGACCGGCGCCGAGCGCCAGGGCGGACAACAGGATCGGCACGATGCCGGTGGACAGTCCCAGCGCCAGCGCCCCGGCGGACGCGGCGACGGCCGCGCCGATGACCACGGGTACGGGGCCGCGGCGGTCGATGAAGCGACCGGTGAAGGGCAGTGCGACCAGCGCGCTCACGGCGAAGGCCACGAACGCGCTCGTGGCCGCCATGGAGCCGAGGCCTCGCACCTGCGCCACATAGATGTAGAGGAACGGAACCGTGAAGCCGATGCCGAACGCGGTCAGCGCGTTGCCGGCCTGGATCCGTCGCATCGCGGCGCCCATCACCTTGGTCACTTTTCACCTGCCCTGATAGCTGAAGCCTGAAGACTTCACACCTAAAGTTCGATGCTTAAGACTACACATCGAAGGAGTTAGACGCCAACGGGCTCATGCGATACTTCGGACCATGGGTGACACCCCCGACGGCAATGCGCCCGTCCACGAGCCGAGCCTCGATGAGCAGATCGCCGTCTACCAGCGCGAGTTCCAGGACCTCGATCCCCAGGTGGAGAAGGTCGTCTCGGCGCTCAGCCGCCTGAACCGGCGCATGAACGTCGCGTACGGTCGCCAGACCGCGGCCCTCGGCATCAGCAACGCGGAGTGGGAGGTCCTCAAGGCCCTCGTCATCTCCGGCGCCCCGTACCGGATGGGCCCGAGCGAGCTCGCGAAGCAGCTCGGCCTGACGCCGGCGGCCATGACCCACCGGATCGACCGCATGACGGCGGAGGGACTGGTCACGCGCGAGCGCGACGAGTCCAACCGCGTCCGCGTGATCGTGGAGCTCACCGACGAGGGCCGCAGCAAGTGGCTCGACGCCATGCGCGCGGCCACCCTCTTCGAGGAAGACCTCCTCCAGGACCTCTCTGCCGGGGAGCGGGGCCTGCTGGGCGACATGCTCACCCGCCTGCTGGACCGTGTGGAGGACCTCCAGTCGCGCAGCTGACGGACTTCCCCCGCCGGGGTTGACACCGACCCTGGGGATCCGTAATGTTCTGTGGGTTGCCCCAGAGCCGAAAGGTTTTGGAGACAACCATCCCGCCGCCTCGTCGCGGCACCCAACTCAGCAAGATCTCCCACCGGGGGCTAATTCGGCATGTCCGAATGAATTCCCGAAGGCCGATTATGAATCGGCCGGGAAATCCACTAGAGTTCTGGTCGTCGGAAGGGCCCAACGGCCCGGAAGGCAAACCCCGCTGACTGGGGGTCAGGCCCGAAAGAGTCTGATAGAGTCGGAAACGAAGAACGAAAGCCCGGAGGAAAGCCCGAGAGGGTGAGTACGAAGGAAGCGTCCGTTCCTTGAGAACTCAACAGCGTGCCAAAAATCAACGCCAGA
>NZ_JBHWJJ010000198.1:0-10828 GCF_042732005.1 Streptomyces sp. NPDC059851
ACTTCAGATCCTCCTGGCCACCTGGGCCGGCGCCTGCCCCACCTGTCACCGCGACATACCCACCCGCGAACCAACCTGACCAAGCACTACTAGTGTCCTGGCCATGGACTCTGAACGACTCAAGCTCTCTTCGCGCAAATGGATGATCGCGGCCTTCGCCGCGCTCGCCGAAGGCCCGTCGTCCCATGACCTGGCGGTCCACCACGCCGGGATCGCTGCCGAGCATCTCCTCAAGTCATACCTGGCCAGCCTCCACCCGGCCCTCGTAGTCGAGGGCAAGGATTTCAACTCCTTGCTGCACGCGACGGGTCACGGGGCACACGCTTCGGTTCCCGCGGAGCAGGTCAAGACCATCGGCTTGGCCGAAGCCCATGCCCGAGCGCAGAAGATCTTGCGGAAGAAGATGCCGGTCGATCAGCGGGCGCTTGGACCGCTAGCCAATGCTCGTAACGGCGTCGCACACAGTGGCATGTACAACCGGTCAGAGGTCAATGCCGTCTTCACCACGTGTCTCCGGCTGATCGACCCCTTGCTCGTCGAGCTCAAGATCGACACTTCCTACTGGGGCCGCTACGAGTCCCTGCACGACCGGCTTCTCGAAGAGAACGTGGAAGCTGTCCGTGTCCGGCTGGAGAGCAAACTTGCTCGGGCCAAGGATGTCTTCTCTGAACGTTACGGCCACTTGCCCCAGAAGGAACGCGAGCTCGTCCTCGGCACGATTGCACGAGTCTCCCCTCCCGGCTACATCGAACACGACGAGCCCGCCACCTGCCCGGCATGCGACTCGCAGGGCTGGCTTAGTGGTGACACGCACATTGACGAGGATGAGTGGGCGGTCATGTTCACCCCGTTTGTCTTCACCTGCCCAGCCTGCGACCTGCGTGTCGAGCACGAGGAACTTGAAGAGCTGGAGGGGCTTGCGGAGGAGGTCAAGCTGGATGAGTCACCAACCGACTTCTACGCGGACTGGGAGCCAAGTGAAGTCCGTGGATCTTCATGGGATGGAGGACCATTCCACAACTTCTGATAGCCGGGCTTACCAACATCTCGCACGTCTTCGGGGATGTGATTGAGGTGGGCGGTGGTGAGGCCGACCACGGAGCCGGTGTCGGGATGGATCTGCTCGTGGACGGCCGGACAGCGGCCGCCCGGGTGCGTCAGGCCGCAGCGGCCCGTGCACTCGCAGCGGCCGCCTGCCCGCTCGAACCGGATCCGCGCGCTGATCTGTGGCCAGTCGCGCGGGTACCGGTGCAGGTTCTCGGGACGGATGGGCACGGCAGCTCCGCTACTGCTCGCCGCCGGCGGCCTGGCGGTGCTCGAAGGCTTCGAGCAGTTCGCCCAGGTCGTGCGGCTCGGGTGCGGTGCCGACCCATATGCCGCTTTCGGTGAAGACCTCGACGTCGGTGGTGTCGGCGTCGAACCAGCAGACGTACGGCCCGTACCTCTCGATGACGGCCGGGGAGAGGGCGGCCGGGTCGGAGAGCTGCGGTGCGGTCTCCAGCACGGTGAGGGTGGTGACGACCAGCCACATCGGCTCGTCCGGTGTGCGGGGGAGCCGGAGGTAGCCGGTGACGCGGAGCTTGTCGCCGGGGACCAGGTCGTGGATGACCGCGTGCGCGAGCTCCGAGTCGGTGACGCTGCAGGGCAGGATCATCTCGTCCGTACGCTCGTCCGTGGGGGAGACGGTGAGGCGGAACCGCGCCGTCGTTCCGTGCAGGTCGCCGGGCACGGTCTCCTCGTCCAGGAAGCCCTCCAGGGCTATCGCGTCGTCGTCGGCCACGGCAGCCGGCCTTCCGTGCCGGGGTCTGGTGGGCGGCGTCGTGAGGGTACAGGGCGCTTGATGGCCCTCTCCGGGCTCAGCCATGCTCCGCGACGGCACCTTCTACGAGTCACGCCAACCCGAGGCGGCCACCGCATGACCACCTCAAGCTTGACGAAAGACATAGAGGCACCCCCCACAGGAAGTGGGTGCCTTTCCTTGAACCACCAACGCCAGTCCCACGAGGGTGAGCCGGACAGCCCTGCTGCGAGCGATCATGGTCGTGCCTGATCCGCTCTGGGCCGTTCTACAGGTGCTGGGCGTCGGTGACTTCGCTAGTGCTCTGACCGCATAGGTTCACCGGTTCGCTCGGGCCGCAGTGGCGAGTGGGCGTCCGCCCCAGCGGATGCCTCTCTCGCTGCGGATGCGAGCGCGTTCCTTACGTTCGGCGGCCAGGACGTCGCGGTGGCGGGCGTTGGCGTTGCGCCAGCGGAGGTAGGCATGCAGGGCCCGGGTCTGGACCGTGTGGTTGGGGTGGTGGGAGTTGGCCCCCAAAGCCGCAGCAGCAGCCAGCCGGTGGCCTCCGCCGAGGCGCGAGGGAGACTGATCGTCCGATCGACGGCGAGCGTGGAGGGCTGACGCACCCGGTGAGAACGATCACCCTCACCCGGTGCGTCGTCCTTTGAGGAGCGTGAGGAGGAGGGGAGCATGAGGCCCGGATCAAGGCTTCGCGGCGAGTTCCCGCGTGGCTGGTGGAGCTCGGCGCGATGGTGGGTCACCGGGATCCGTGAGCTGGCACTGAGTACTGCGGCGGCTGTGGCTACCGTAGTGTTCGTCGGCGAGATGGTGCGCGCCGTGCGGCATCGTGACGAGCCGAGGATCCTGGCGCGTCTGGTCGGCTCGTTCGAGGGGTACGTGGCGGGCCTTCTGGTCAACGGCGCAGGCTTGGGCGTTTTGGGCACCATGGAGATCGAGAATGATCTGCCTGTGGTGCTGATGGTGCTGCTGACGGGGTGGTGTCTGTCCAACATCGGCGTCAGCGCCGTGATGTTCGTCGTGGTGGCCCAGTCGAGGATTCGGAGGCCAGAGGCATGGGCCGAACTCGATTTCGTCGAGCGGCATGCCCCGAAATACGGCCAGCCGCCGGAGACGATCGAGGAATACCGGGCGCTGCAGCTTCAGGAGTAGACGTCAGGGGCTTGACCAGCCGAGGAAGGACAGAACCCCGTGGACGCGATGCCCACGGGGTTCTGCGCTGCTTGGCCGGCCGAGCGGGACGTCGACGCTACTTCCCGCACTTGGTCTTGAAGCCGTCCAAGAGGGCCTTGCCCGCGTCGGAGTTGTCCCGCACGTACGCGCTACCGCTGATGCTGATCGAGGTGGTGCTGGTTGAGATCGACTCGCTGCCGGTCCGCTTGTTGCGGCTGTCGTCTCCGGCGACCGTCCAGATGATCTGGGACTGATCCTTGTTGAACTCGCCGGTGCTGGTCACGCCCGGCTTCTCGTAGACACCGTCGCAGCTGTACTCATGATGCGAGACACTGTTGCCCTTGACGACCAGCTGGCCGAGGTCGGACGTGCCGTTGACGTCCTTGACGTAGTAGGTACCGTCGAGCTTGCTGGCGCTGTCGCTGCTTCCGCTGCAGGCGGTGAGTATGAGTGAGCCCGCGGCCAGGGCCGCGATGGACACGGTCATCTTGGCCCGCGTCCTACGTGCGGTCCTGGTGATGCTCATGGTGCTCTCCTTTCATTCGTCCTGGATAGTCGGTTTGAGATAGAAGGCCAGTCAAAATACCCTATGGATAGGTCACTTTGGCTGACCGGGACCACCTATCAGGCGCCTTCTCGGAGGTTGCCGAGCCGATGCCCAGTCAGCGCTAGTTGTTCTGACCGCATAGGTTCACCGGTTCGCTCAGGCCGCAGTGGCGAGTGGGCGTCCGCCCCAGCGGATGCCTCTCTCGCTGCGGATGCGAGCGCGTTCCTTGCGTTCGGCGGCCAGGACGTCGCGGTGGCGGGCGTTGGCGTTGCGCCAGCGGAGGTAGGCATGCAGGGCCCGGGTCTGGACCGTGTGGTTGGGGTGGTGGGAGTTGGCGATGGTGAACTGCCGCAGCGGTCCGAAGTGGGCCTCGATCGGGTTGGCCCAGGAGGCGTAGGTCGGGGTGAAGCACAGTTCGACCTTGTTCTTCTTCGCCCAGCGGCGGATGTCCGCGCCGGTGTGGGCGGAGAGGTTGTCCAGAATGATGTAGATCGGGGCGCCGTCGGGCCGGGCGGCGCGGATCGACTTCAGTGCGGCCAGGCTGTTGGCGGTGCCCTTGCGGCGGCGGTTGACGCCCCACAGTGTGTCGTCGCCCACGGAGTAGCAGCCGTGGAAGTAGGTGATGCCGTGGGTGCGGCGGAAGGTCGCCGGCAGCCGGTCGGGCCTGCCCTGCTTCGCCCAGCAGGAGCCCGCGGTGGGCCGGATCCCCAGGGGTCCGAACTCGTCGAAGGCAAAGACCCGGTCCGGGAAGCGATCCACAACATGCTCGATCCGGTCGAGCTTGGCGTTGCGGTCGGGGTCGGGGGACTCCTTCCAGGTCTTGGTGCGCTGGAAGGTGATGCCGCAGCGCCGGAGCAGGCAGCGTAAGGCCTCCCGGCCGATACGGATGATGCGTCCGTGTACTTTCCGCAGGTAGTCGGCGAGTTTGCGTACCGACCAGCGGGTGAAGGGCTGGCTGAGCTTGGCGGGGCGGGTGGTGGCCGTCTGGACGACGAAGTCCTCGTCGTCAGGGGTGAGCAGGCGGGGACGGCCTCCCGCCCATCGAGGGTCCAGGCAGGCCAGACCGATCTCGTTGAACCGGTGGATCACATCCCGCACAGTGTCCTCGTCGGCGTGGACCAACCGGGCGATAACCGGCACCCGGTTCCCGCCGGCGGACGCCAACAACATCATTGCCCGCCGGTAGCGCACCGAGCTGGTGCTGCCCCGGCGGACGATCTGCTGCAGCTTCTGTCCTTCCTGATCGGTCAGTCTGCGGACCCGCACAGGCTCGGCCACCCCACCTCCAGCAATCGGAATGGACGTCACCACCCATCCAACCGCGCCACCCGCCAATCCGGTGAACCTATGCGGTCACAGCACTAGCCGTCGCAGGCACCACTACGGCACTCTACTGCCCTGCCGGGACGCCGCCACCCTCGCGAGCTGGCTGCGCAAGCATGCCCCAGCAGCGAATGTCACCACTCCTCGGCTTCTCTCCCACACCCCGAGAACTCACCGCTCCGGTCACCGCTCACCGGACCCCACTCACCGGTGAGTCACCACTCCACTCACCACCTACCAGGCGCACTCACCCTCACTGCACCGAACCCCACCGCACGCGATCGAGCACGACCCAGCACACCAGTAAACCGAGTTCCGCGTCCAAGCCCCCGTACCTCGCCCTCCGGTACCACGCCGGGCTTCGTGCTCCCTGGAGAAGACCGGCGTGCACCCTCTACACCGCCCGGGACAGCCGCACCATCCGCTGCGCTCCAGCGCGGACCGCCGGACAGCTCCGCCAGGGCCCCGTCAACGAAGGCACCGGTGGCGAGAACGCCTGCACCGCGCGACAGAACCACGCCACAGGCCGACGCACCCTTTCGGGCGCGTCGCGATGTGGTCAAGGAGTTACGTCGCCTTTGGAGGCGTTCGCTCCGGGCCTGCCGCGCGCCCCAGCCACGAGTGCGCCTCCTCCGTCTCACCTCGTTCCAGCAGGATGCGCCCGGCCTTGTGCATGGCGATCTTGTTGTGTGTGGCGATCGCCGTGTGCCGGTACCAGTCAAGGGCCTCGGTGGTCCGGCCTCGGGCGGCGAGCCGGTCCGCAACCTGCATCAGTGCCGCTGTGTGGCCGGCGGCGGCGGCCTGCTGGTACCACTCCAGCTTGGTTTCCTCGAGTCCGGCGTCGTCGAAGTAAGCGAGAGCCTCGGTCAGCGCGGCAAAGTCGCCGGCGCCAATTCGGCTGCGCAGCCAGTCCAGCATCTCGCCATAGAGCCCCAGCGAGAGCATGACCTCAACCCGGACACCCAGGGCGTCCACGTCGCCGCTGTCGCTGCGGCTCCGAAGCCAGGTAAGGGCCTCGTCGCTGCGTACCCCGTTCAGTAGCCCCACGACGAAACGACGCAGTGCGATGGGGTCTCCGAGGTCGGCAGCCCGCTTGTACAGGGTGCTCGCCTCCACCGCATTGCCCTGCGCGCGCAGTTGGTCCGCGGCCTCCATCAGCGCGCCGGGCTCCCCCCGCTCCACCATGGACTCCAGCCGGCTGCGAGCTCCTTCTCCCGTCTCGGACGCGGCTAGCAGACGTACACCCTCCCGAAGGGCGTCGATCGCACCCGTCTCGGCCCGTGACCACAGCCAGTCCTCGGCCTCGCCGAAGCGCCCCACGGACCTCATCACGTGCACGGCGACATGTTGGGCATGCACGTCACCTGCCTCGGCACGAGCTCGCAACCAAGGCAGCGCCTGATCGGCCCACGTGTCGCGACCCGGCAGATCCCTAATCTGCAGTAGGGCCGACTGCTCACCGTCCTCGACGGCCCGGATGTACAGCCGGCAGGCGTCCGGGTACGCGCCCACCGTGCGCGCCGCGTCGGCCAAGGGCAGCAGCGCGCTGCGCTCGGCGTACTCGACGGCCGCCTGCCACAGTTCGGCGGGCACCTTGTGGTCGAGCCGCACGATGCGACCCTCGTGGTCGAGGGAGTCAGAGAGCCGGTAATGGGTGGCCGCGGGCCGCGCTTCGCCGCCCGGGGTACCACGGCCAGCTGGCGCTATCTCCCCCAGCGGTGGCCGCGCACCACGGCACTGCGCGGGGTCGGACACGTACACCCAGGCCCGCTGCAGCTCGGCTTCGCCGAGCAGGTCGTACGCGGTGCGCCCAACGTAGCCGGGTAGCGCGGACGCCAGAAGCGTGGCAGCGAGTTCCGGTCCGTGTCCCAGGCGCCTCAGGTCCATGGCTGCCTCGATGAGCCCACGCGCTGCCGGGGGCGCGAGCTGGTACCGACGCTTGACCTCGGGTCCGCCCGCCATGTACTGCGTCATGCGGCCGTCCTCGGCGTTCGCGAGTGCCTCGGCCCAGCGCGGGTCGCTCTGCGCCGCCTCTTCGATCTTGCGCCGGACCGCCAGGCCCGAGAAGTCGTCCGGTACCGGGATGACCGCCTCCCGCAGGCGTAGATCCAGCGTGTCGAGGCCGGGTCCGATACGCAGATTGCGCTGGTACCGCACGGGGTCCAGCAGCCGCCGCGCGCTGGCGTGCTCGTCATGGTCCGATCCTCCGGAGGGGAACGCCCGGAGGGTGCTGAGGAAGTTGGGCCAGATCGTCCCCAGTAGCAAAACGGGTGCCCGGCGACGCAGGCGCAACAGCTCGGTCAGCTCCGCTGCCAGCCGGGGACCCGAGGGCGAACCCGGGGTCAGGAAAAAGGTGTGCGCCTCGTCGAGCCAAATCACCGTGTGCGGCGCGACCAGCGACAGCTCCTCCAGTGCCTGATCGGTACTGAGCGGCGCCCACAGCCGCCATTGGTCCGGGAGGCTCTGGACCGCCTCCCAGCAGGCACGCGTCTTCCCCGTCGACGACTCGCCGGAGAGCATCGCGAGGGCGCTGCCCCCACCAAGGGCCACTTTCACCCTCAGATGCAGCAGCTCGTCGTGTTCCCGCGCGACGTAAACCGGAAGTTTGCCGGGCAGGTCCTCCTCATCGCTCTCGATCACCTCGTGGACATGGAGGGCGAACGGATCATCGAAGCTCCGAACCGGCTCGCCCGCGTACACGACCGACCGTGCTCCCAGCCATAACCCGATGGTCTTGTCGGTGGTATGGGCCACGTCCCACCGTGCTTCGCGTGCCAGCACCCGTGCGATGGTGACCACGTCCGCCTGCTGGGGGAGCTCCGTCCCTGCCAGGCAGCGGTTGATCATGTCCTTGCTCGGGTTGCCCGGCGCATCGTCGTCATCGTCAACGAGCTGTCTGATGTCCCGCATGGTCGGCTCGCCCGCCGCCAGGTACAGGGTGTGGAGATAGTCATGCAGTTGGCCACGGGCACCGGGAGCCCACTGCGGTGGCCCCAGAGGGCGGGGCCGCCGGACGGGGGGCTTCTCGTCTCGACTCATCCGCAGATGATGGACCACCAGTAACTCCCTTTGGTATCCGCGCAGGTCACGCGCACAGCCTGAGAGCTCGCTGTCTCAACTCGTCCGACCTCTCACGGAGCCCCTTCTCCTGGATTCACGGCCGAGGCATGGCCGGCCGCACCCGCAGAAGCGGGCGCATCCATCGTCAGGAGATCAGGGAGGGAACGTGTACGACCCGAAGGAGCAGGAGCAGGAGCGGGCGCAGGACCACACCGACGATTCGGAGCAGGGGCAGCACCGGTCGGAGCCAGGTACGGAGCCGGACCACCTGAGCAAGCCCGGCTGGCGCAAGCGGGCACAACGCGCAGCCCTGTTCACGTTGAAGGAGACACTCCGCGGCATCAGTTCCGGCCTCGGCAGCGTCGTCGTCACTGCCGCGATCCTCTGGTGGCAGTCCCGCCACTGAACGTTTGCTCCATAGCAAGGCCAACTACAACAAAGCCGGGGTGCTAACGGCGTTAGCACCCCGGCTTCAGACAGACGCCCCGCCTGCCTCAATCAACTGTCAGTGAACGGCGGCCATGAGGCGCTCGAGGAGTACTGCGCGCTGCTCTTCGGTCATTTTCTCGAAGATCAGGTCCGCCACGGCGTTGCCGTCGTGCCAGGGGACACGGGGCAGCTTACGGATGTCCACAAGATGTGGTTCGAAGTCCCTGTCGGGGGCCGACTGCACGGCTTGCTGCGAGTCGCTACTCGCAGGACGCTGGTGCGGCGGCTCCGGATCACTGACCTCAACGGGCTGCTGCGGCAGCTGCGAGTCGTTGCTGGCAATGGCGGCTGGCGAAGGATTGGAGGTGCTAACGGCGTTAGCACCTGGTGTAGGGCTGCGCCGCTTCTTGGCCTCCCGCTTGGCCATGGCTTCGTCTGCGGCACTCTGCTGCTGTTGTGCTGGCAGCTGCCCGATATTGCGGGCGATCTCCACAGGCAGGCTGCGGTCCTCGACCTGCTGCTGGAGTTCGGGGGTGAGCTTGAGAAGAGCAATACGCTGAGTCACCCACGGGCTGGACTTCCCAAGGGCACGAGCGACAGCACGCTGGGATCCGTGGACATGGACGAGCCGTTCGAGCGCTTTGGCTTCTTCAAGAGGTTCGAGATTCTCGTGCTGCACCGCTGCCGTGAGGGCGGTTTCGAGGAGAGTGTCGGCGTCCTGCGCGAGTGAGTCGTCTACGTGGACGGGGAGATCGTCCAGGCCAGCGAGCTTGGAGGCTGCGAGCCGGCGATTGCCGTCGACGACTACGTACGCCGCGTCACTGATCTGGTCTTCGTGGCTGGGGTGGGCGGCGAGGAAGGCTTGTCGGGTGACGACGGCAAGCGGCTGGATGATCCCTCGGGAGGTGAGACTGTCGGCGAGTTCGTCGACGGCCTTCAGTTCCTCGCGGGGGTTGTAAGGGTTGTGGGCGAGTGCACTCAGGGCAACGCGGAGGGTTCCCGTGTGGCTGGACGAGGGAGGCATCGCTGCCGGGGTGTCCTGGCCTGAGAAGCGCGCGAAGGATGCAGCGCGGCTACTCATGGGCTGGGCGACAGCGTTGAAGGTGGGGGAGTCCCCCAGCAAGTCGGCCTTGCTCATGCGGTCGTCACTCCTCGGGCGATCTTCCTCATCTGGTGGGACTGCTCGCAGTCCGGTGCGTAATCCAGGAGGGGATGCTGCTTACGGACGGCTTCGCGCTGTTCCTTGACGTCGGGCACGACGGCGAGGACCGGTGGTGTGCCGAGGGACTTCCACTTATCGAGGGAGGAGGTGGCGATGTAGCCGCGGCGGCTGTCGAACTTGTTGACAACGAGACCGAGCTGCTCGATGTGGATTTCGAAGTCCGTGGACAGGGAGGCGACCTGCTGGATGAGCATGCCGTAGGCCTGGGCGGATGTGTCTTCCGCTTCGACGGGGATGACGAGCCCTGAGGAGCCGGCCTTCTCGTCGGCGCGCTGCCGGCCGTAGGTGAGGGCGGCGTCCATGGCGAGGCCGAGGCTGGGGGGCGAGTCCACGACGATGACGTCGAAGTGTTCCTCGAGGGGGGCAAGCGGACGCTCGAGTGCAGCATGGCGGGGGCCGCGGAAGACTGTGAGGCCCGAGTCGAGGAGGAACGCGTCGAACGCTGCGGGGAGGATGCGCAGGCGGCCGCCGAAGCGGTCCCGTTCTATGGCGACTGTCAGGTCCAACAGCGGCTGCTTGGCCTGCTCGCGGTGGAGCATGTGCGCAATCAGGCTTTCCTCGCCGGCGGGGATGGCGGTGAGGCCGAGCTGGTGGGTGAGGTGGCCCTGGGGGTCGTAGTCGACCAGGAGGACGCGGCGCCCGTTGATCGCGGCGCCGGCTGCAGCGCCGAGGACGCTCGGGTCTTCCGCAAGTGCTTGCGCGAGGCCCGCGGAGATGGCGGTCTTGCCGACGCCGCCCTTCTGGTTGCAGACGATGACGCGGCGGGTGGTCTGCTGGGCTTCGGCCGGGTTGTCGACCAGCCAGAGTGTCACCGCCTGCGCCAGACCCTGAATGTAGGCGACGTTGCGCTCGCGGCAGTCGGCCTTGAAGTCTTCGTAGAGGCCTTCGGGGAGGTAGGTGCCGAAGGAGTCGGCTCCGGCCGTGTTGACGGTGGGGAGCTCGTCGGTGCAGGCGCGCCAGGCTTGGATGCCGGCGGTGACGGCGTCCTGCATGTCGGTCTGGAGCTGTGCTGCACGGACCTTGAGGGCCTGCTGGAGGTGAGCGGGCAACTTGGAGACGAGCTTCTCCCGTTCCGCTCCCGGGTTCGGAGATGACGTGGACGGCAGCATACTGCCGTCTCGCGGAGATTGGGTGATCCGTTAGGTGCGTTTTGCCGATTTCTGGCGGTAGTTCCTGCTCGGGTGCTAACGCCGTTAGCACTCTCGAGGGTGCTAAACGCGTTAGAACCCCACCCACCGAGTCGCGTTACATGGTGAAAAAAAAACAACGGAACCCCCCC
>NZ_JBHWJJ010000199.1:0-10721 GCF_042732005.1 Streptomyces sp. NPDC059851
GGGCGTTGGTGCCGCTGTAGCCGAAGGACGAGATGCCGGCGCGGCGCGGGCGGCCGGTCTCGGGCCATGCCCGCTGCTCGGTCAGCAGCTCGATGTCGCCGGCGGACCAGTCGACGTAGGGCGTCGGCTCGTCGATGTGGAGGGTCTGCGGGAGCAGCCCGTGGCGCATGGACATGACCATCTTGATGACGCCGGCGGCGCCGGCGACGGCCTGGGTGTGCCCGATGTTCGACTTGACCGAGCCCAGGAGCAGCGGCCGGCCCTCCGGCCGGTCCTGACCGTACGTGGCCAGCAGTGCCTGGGCCTCGATCGGGTCGCCGAGTCGTGTGCCCGTGCCGTGGGCTTCGACCGCGTCGACGTCGGCGGCGGTGAGGCCGGCGTCGGCGAGGGCCTCACGGATGACGCGCTGCTGCGAGGGGCCGTTCGGGGCGGTGAGGCCGTTGCTGGCGCCGTCCTGGTTGACGGCGGTGCCGCGGACCACGGCGAGGACGGGGTGCCCGTTGCGCCGGGCGTCGGAGAGCCGCTCCAGCAGGAGCAGGCCGACGCCCTCGGACCAGATCGTGCCGTCGGCGGCCGCGGCGAACGCCTTGATGCGTCCGTCCCCGGCCAGGCCGCGCTGCCGGCTGAACTCGGTGAAGGCACCGGGCGTGGACATGATGGTCACGGCGCCCGCGAGGGCCATTGCGCATTCGCCGCGGCGCAGGGCCTGGGCGGCGAGGTGCAGGGTGACGAGCGACGAGGAGCAGGCCGTGTCGATGGTGACGGCCGGGCCCTCCAGGCCGAAGGTGTAGGAGATGCGGCCGGAGACGACGCTGGCGGCGTTGCCGGTGCCGAGGTGGCCTTCGAGGCCGTCGGCGTCGTCGAGCCAGAGCTGGAGGTAGTCCTGGGCGTTGGAGCCGACGAACACGCCGGTACGGCTGCCGCGCAGGGCGGTCGGGTCGATGCCCGCGCGTTCGAACGTCTCCCAGGTGGTTTCCAGCAGCAGGCGCTGCTGCGGGTCCATGGCGAGGGCCTCGCGCGGGGAGATCCCGAAGAAGGCGGCGTCGAAGTCGGCGGCCCCGTGCAGGAAGCCGCCCTCGCGGACGTAGCTGGTGCCCTCGCGGTCGGGGTCGTCGCTGTAGAGGGTGTCGAGGTCCCAGCCGCGGTCGGCGGGGAAGGCGGTGATGCCGTCGCGGCCCTCGGCGAGCATCCGCCACAGGTCCTCGGGGGAGGTGATGCCGCCGGGGAAGCGGCAGCTCATGGCGACGATCGCGATCGGGTCGTCGTCGTCCGCAGCGGTGGCGCCGGCCGCCGAGGCCGCGCGTCGGCGGGCCGGGAGGCGGCCCGCGCCGGGCGTGCCAGCCCCGGTGGGGGTGTCGTCCGCGAGGTCGCCGAGGAGTTCCTCGCGCAGGTAGTGGGCGAGGGCGGTGGCCGTCGGGTAGTCGAAGACGAGGGTGGCGGGCAGGCGGCGGCCGGTGGCCTCGCCGAGCAGGTTGCGCAGTTCGACGGCGGTGAGCGAGTCGAAGCCCAGCTCCTTGAAGGAGCGGCCCGGTTCGACGGCGGCGGCGTTCGGGTAGCCCAGGGCCGCGGCGACCTGCTTGCGTACGAGGTCGAGGAGCGTGCGCTCCTGCTCGGCGGCCGCGAGGCCGGCCAGGCGCTGCCGCAGACCGGAGGCGCCCGCCGCCGCGGCACCCGCGGCGCCCGCGGACCGGCGGGCGGGGACCCGTACGAGCCCGCGCAGCAGCGGGGACAGGGCGCCGGTGCGGGCCTGGGTGCGCAGCCCGGCGGGGTCGATGCGCATCAGGACGGGTACGGCCTCGTCGAGGCGGTGCGCGAGGTCGAACAGGTCGAGGCCCTCGGCCGTGGTCAGCGGGGGCAGCCCGCCGCGGGTCATGCGGCTGACGTCGGCGTCGGTGAGGCTGCCGGCCATGCCCGAGCCGTCGGCCCACAGGGCCCAGGCCAGGGAGGTGGCGGGCAGGCCGAGGGACCGGCGGTGCCGGGCGAGCGCGTCGAGGAAGACGTTGGCGGCCGCGTAGTTGCCCTGGCCGGCTCCGCCGAAGACGCCGCCGATGGACGAGAAGAGGAGGAACGCGGAGAGGTCGAGGTCCCGGGTCAGCTCGTGCAGGTGGACGGCCGCGTCGACCTTGGGGCGCAGGACGGCCGACAGGCGTTCGGGGGTGAGTGAACCGATCACGCCGTCGTCGAGGACACCGGCGGTGTGGACGACCGCACCGAGCGGGTGCGCGGCGGGTATGCCCTCCAGTACGGCGGCCAGTGCCTCGCGGTCGGCGACGTCACAGGCCGCCCAGGTCACCGAGGCGCCCGCGGCGGCGAGGTCGGCGGCGAGGCGCTGGGCCTCGGGGGTGGAGCCGCCGCGGCGCCCGACGAGCAGCAGGTGCCGTACGCCGTGCTCGGCGACGAGGCGGTGGGCGATCAACCCGCCGAGGAGGCCGCCGGCCCCGGTGACCAGCACGGTCGACTCCGGCGCGTACACGACTCCCGCTGCCGCGGGCTGCTGCCCCCCGTCGGTCTCCCGGGGGACACGGGCGAGGCGGGGCACGAGGACGGTGCCGGCGCGCAGGACGACTTCCTGCTCGCCGGCGGCCCGGGCGGCGGCGAGGGCGGAGGGCAGGGCGCGTACGGAGTCGTCGGTGCCGTCGGTGTCGAGCAGCAGCAGCCGGTCCGGGTTCTCGGCCTGGGCGGAGCGCAGCAGGCCGCGGACGGCCGCATGGGCGGGGTCGGTGACCGTGTCGGCCCCGGTGCCGCCCGTACCGGTGGCGACCGCGCCCGAGGTGAGGACGACCAGCCGGCTGGCGGCGAACCCGTCACCGGTGAACGGCTCCTCGCCCAGCCAGGTCTGGGCGAGGCCGAGGGCGTGGTGCGTGGCCCGGTGCACGGCCTCCGCGGACAGCTCCGGCGCGGTGGCGCCGGCGGGCACGTAGGCGGCGAACACGACGTCGGGGACGGCTGCTCCGGCGTCGACGGCGGCGGCCAGCTCGGCCGGGTCCGCGTAGACGACGACGTCGTCGGCGCCCGCGCCGAGAAGGGCGGAGGGGCCCTCCGCCCCGAGGACCGCCCAACGACCGCGTGGGCCCGCACCGGGGTCCTCGCCGGCTTCGGCAGCGGTCGCAGTCGCGGTCGCGGTCGCGGTGGGCAGTGTGGTCCACTCCGTGCGGAACACCGACTCGTGGTGGGCGGTGCGTGCCGCCCGGACCTGCTCGGCCGACACGGCCCGAAGGACGAGCGAGTCGACGGTCGCGACGGGGGCGCCCGTCACGTCCGCGATCTCCAGGCGGACACCGTCGCCCGCACCGGTCGGGGCGAGGTGCACGCGCAGGGCATCGGCGCCGCTCGCGTGGAGGGTCACGCCGCTCCACGCGAACGGGAGCCGGCCCTCGCCCTCGGTGCCGCCCAGCACGCCGAGGCCCAGGGTGTGCAGCGCCGCGTCCAGCAGCGCCGGGTGGAGGCCGAAGTCCCGGGCCGCGGCGGCCGTTTCCTCGGGGAGGGCGACCTCGGCGTAGACGCCGTCGCCGTGCCTCCATGCGGCGGTGAGGCCGCGGAACGCCGGTCCGTAGCCCATGCCGACCTCGGCGAGGTCGGCGTAGAGGCCGTCCGTGGGGAGGGGTTCGGCGCCGGCCGGGGGCCATTGGCCGGCCGCGAACACCGACCGGGCGGGGGCGGCGCCGCGGGCCAGGACACCGCCGGCGTGCCGGGTCCAGGGCTCGTCGGCGGCACTGTCCTGCGGGCGGGAGGACAGGCTGAAGGAGCGCCTGCCGGAGCCGTCGGCGTCGGCTGCGCCCACGTTGATCTGCAGCTGCACGCCGCCGCGTTCGGGCAGGACGAACGGCGCTTCGAGCGTCAGTTCCTCGACGGTGTCGCAGCCGACCTGGTCACCGGCCCAGACCGCCAACTCGACGAAGGCCGTGCCGGGCAGCAGGACACTGCCCATGACCTGGTGGTCGGCCAGCCAGGGGTGGGTGGTGGCGGACAGCAGGCTGGTGAACGCGAATCCGTCGGAGTCGGCGAGGGCGACCATCGCGCCGAGCAGCGGGTGTGCGGCCTCGCTCAGTCCAGCCGCGGTGAGATCGCCGATCCGGTGGCCCGGCTCGATCCAGTAGCGCTGCCGCTGGAAGGCGTAGGTGGGCAGGTCGGCGACCCGGCGGGCGCCGGTACCGGCGAAGAAGGCCTGCCAGTCGACGCGGATGCCGTGGGCGTGGGCCCGGGCGAGTGCGGTGACGAGCGCCTCGGCCTCGTCGCGGCCCTTGCGGAGGACGGGCACGAAAACGGCGTCCTCGGTCACGCAGTCCTGTGCGAGGGCGGACAGCACGGCGTCCGGGCCGAGTTCGACGTAGGCCGTCACGCCGGCGGCTTCCAGGGCGCGGATGCCGTCCAAGAAGCGGACGGCCTCGCGGACGTGCCGCACCCAGAACTCCGGCGAGGCCATCTCGTCGGTGACGAGGGCGCCGGTCAGGTTCGACACGACGGGGATGTGCGGGGCCTCGAAGGACAGTCCCGCCACCACGTCGCGGAAGTCGTCGAGCATGCCGTCCATGTGCGGCGAGTGGAACGCGTGGCTGACCGTCAGCCGCTTGGTCTTGCGGCCCCGGGCCTCGAAACCGGCCGCGATGGCGGCGGCGTCCTCGTCACCGGCCACGACCACCGACTGCGGACCGTTGACCGCGGCGATGCCCACCCGGTCGCCCTCGCCGATCAGCGGCAGGACCTCGTCCTCCGAGGCCTGGACGGCGATCATGGCCCCGCCGGCCGGGAGCGCCTGCATCAGCCGGCCGCGGGCCGCGACCAGCGCACACGCGTCATCCAGGGACAGCACCCCGGCGACGTGCGCGGCGGCGATCTCACCGATCGAGTGACCGGACACGAAGTCCGGCCGCACACCCCACGACTCCACGAGCCGGAACAGCGCCACCTCGACCGCGAACAGCGCCGGCTGCGCCCATTCCGTGCGGTCCAACAGGCCCGCGTCCGACCCGAACAGCACGTCCTTCAGCGGGAGTGCGAGCTTCTGGCAGGCGTCGTCGAGGGCCCGGGCGAACACGGGGAAGGTGTCGTACAGCCCTCGGCCCGTGCCGAGCCGCTGGCTGCCCTGCCCGGTGAACAGGAAGGCGACCTTGCCGCCGACCGGCGAGCCGGTCACGACGCCCGCCGCCGAGCCGCCCTCCGCCAGCGCGGCCAGGCCGGCCAGCAGGCCCTCACGGTCCGCGGCCACCACCGCGGCGCGGTCCTCGAACTGCGCCCGGCCCGCTGCCAGCGACCACGCGGTGTCGAGCGGTGCGGTCCCGTGCTCCCGGGCGTACGCGAGGAGCCGCGCCGCCTGCTCGCGCAGGGCGTCCCGGCCCTTCGCCGAGAGGAGCCAGGGCACGACCTGCGCCGACGCCGGCCGCGGCGCGGTGTCGTGGGGCTGCTGCTCCGGGGCGCGGTCGGCCTCCGGGGCCTGTTCGATGATGGTGTGGACGTTGGTGCCGCTGACGCCGAAGGCGGAGACACCGGCCCGGTACGGGCGCCCGGTCTCCGGCCACGGCCGCTGCTCGGTGAGCAGGGAGACCGCGCCGGCCTCCCAGTCGACGTGCGAGGTCGGGGCGTCGACGTGCAGGGTCTTCGGTAGCACCCCGTGCCGCATCGCCATGACCATCTTGATGATGCCGGCGATGCCTGCGGTGTTCTGGGTGTGCCCGATGTTCGACTTCAGGGAGCCCAGCCACAGTGGCCGGTCCGCCGGGCGGTCCTGGCCGTACGTGGCGAGCAGGGCCTGGGCTTCGATCGGGTCGCCCAGGGTCGTGCCGGTGCCGTGGGCCTCGACGGCGTCGATGTCCGCGGGGGTGAGCCGGGCGCTTTCCAGGGCCTGCCGGATGACGCGCTGCTGCGCGGGCCCGTTCGGTGCGGTGAGGCCGTTGCTGGCGCCGTCCTGGTTGACGGCCGAGCCGCGGACGACGGCCAGGACGCGGTGGCCGTTGCGGCGGGCGTCGGACAGGCGTTCCACGAGGAGGACGCCGACGCCCTCGGACCAGCCGGTGCCGTCGGCGGCCTCGGCGAAGGACTTGCAGCGGCCGTCGGGCGACAGGCCGCGCTGGCGGCTGAACTCGACGAAGACGTCCGGGCCGGCGAGGACGGTGACGCCGGCGGCCACGGCCAGCGAGCACTCGCCCTGGCGGAGGGCCTGGACGGCCATGTGCAGGGCGACGGAGGAGGACGAGCAGGCCGTGTCGACCGTGGCGGCGGGGCCCTCCAGGCCGAAGACGTAGGCGAGGCGGCCGGAGACGACGCTGGAGGCGGTGCCGGTGAGGAGGTGGCCCTCGACGCCGTCGGGCAGGTCGCCCGAACCGGCGCCGTACGCGTTGGCGGACGCGCCGACGAAGACCCCGGCCCGGCTGCCGCGGAGGGTCGTCGGGTCGATGCCGGCCCGTTCGAAGACCTCCCAGGTCGTCTCCAGCAGGAGGCGCTGCTGGGGGTCCATGGCGAGGGCCTCGCGCGGGGAGATCCCGAAGAAGGCGGGGTCGAACTCGGGTGCCTCGTACAGGAATCCGCCGTGGCGGGCGTAAGTGGTGCCGGGGTGGTCGGGGTCGGGGTCGTACAGCGACTCGACGTCCCAGCCGCGGTCGGCGGGGAAGCCCGAGATGGCGTCGCCGCCGCCCTCGACGAGCTTCCACAGGTCCTCGGGCGAGGCGACTCCGCCGGGGAAGCGGCAGCTCATGCCGACGATCGCGACGGGTTCGCGGGAGGCGTCGGTGAGCTCCTGGTTCCGGCGGCGCAGCCGCTCGGTTTCCTTGAGGGAGGCCCGCAGCGCTTCAACGACTTTTTCGTTCGGGGTGGTCATCATTTGCTCCGCACTTCGGGCACGTCAGAAGTTGCTGTTGTGGGTCGTGTTGCCGGGGGTGTCGCCGTCCTCGGGGCCGTCACCGCCGTCGAGGGCGAGGTCGAGGAGGTCCTGGAGGTCCATCTCGTCGATGGACGCGACCGGGTCGGCGGTGTCCGGGCCGACGGTGTCGGCGGCCGGGGTGTCCGGTCCGGCGAGCTGGAGGAGGGTGTCGAGGAGTCCTGCGGCGCGGATGCGGCCCAGGGGGATGGTGGTCAGGATCCGGCGCAGTTCGGCGTCCTGCGGGTCGGTGTCCAGGTCCGCCGCGCCGATCCCGCCGGCCGTCGCGCCGCCACCGGCTTCGCCGGTGAAGAGGGTGCGCAGGAGGTGGCGGGTCAGGGCCCGCGGGTTGGGGTAGTCGAAGACGAGGCTGGACGGCAGCCGCAGGCCGCAGGCGGAGCCGAGGCGGTTGCGCAGGTCGACCGCGGTCAGCGAGTCGAAACCGAGGTCCTTGAACGCCCGGTCGGGTGCGACGGCGTCGGCGGACGGGTGACCGAGGGCCACGGCCGCGTGCTCGCGCACGAGGTCGAGGAGGGCGGTCTCCCGGTCGTCCCCCGAGAGTGCGGTCAGCCGCTGCAACAGGTCCGCGGACGGGTCCGTGGCCGTGGCCCCGCCGTCGGGTGCCGATTCCGCGCGCAGTGCGGCGCGCACTTCGGGCAGGTCGCCGATGAGCGGGCGGGGTCGAGCAGCGGTGAACACCGGCGCGAACCGTGCCCAGTCGACGTCGGCGGCGGTGAGCGCCGCGTCCCGGCCCGCGAGGGCGCGTTCCAGCACCAGCAGGTTCGTCGCCGGAGCCACGGGCGGCAGCCCGCGCCGGGTGAGCTGCTCCTCCGCGTCGCCCTCGGCGGCCATGCCGCCGTCGGCCCACGGTCCCCAGGCGATCGCCGTGGCGGCGAGCCCGCGGGCGGCGCGGCGTTCGGCGAGCGCGTCGAGGAAGGTGTTCGCCGCGGCGTAGGCTCCCTGGCCGCCGCTGCCCCAGGTGCCGGCGATGGAGGAGAACAGGACGAACGCGTCGAGGGAGTCGGGCGCCTCGAACAGCGCGTCGAGGTGGACCGCCCCCGCGGTCTTGGCGGTGACGACCCGGGCGAAGCCGGGCAGGTCGCTGCCGGTGCCGGGCGGCTGGGAGACTCCCGCGGCATGGACCACGGCACGGACCGGGGTGCCGTCGGCGGCGAGGCCCTCGACGAGCGCTGAGAGCGCGTCCCGGTCGGCGACGTCGCAGGCGGCGAGGGTCACGGCCGCGCCGAGCGCTTCGAGCTCCGTACGGATCGCGGCGGCTCCGGGCGCGTCGGCGCCGCTGCGGCTGACGAGGACGAGGCGTTCCGCGCCGCGTTCGGCGAGGCGCCGGGCCACGTGGCGGCCGAGGACGCCCGTGCCGCCCGTGATGAGCACGGTGCCGCGGGGGGTCCACCGGGCGGTGGGATCGGTGTCGACCGGGGTGGCGCGGACGAGGCGGCGTACGAGGGTTCCGGCGGGGCGGATCGCGATCTGGTCCTCGTCGCCGGCGCCGGCCAGGGCGTCGGTCAGCCGGGTCAGGGTGCGCTCGTCGCACGCCTCGGGCAGGTCGACGAGTCCGCCCCAGCGGGCGGGGTGCTCCAGGGCGACGACCCGGCCCAGGCCCCAGACCTGGGCCTGCGCGGCGCCGCCGAGGGTGTCACCGGGGGCGGCGGCGACGGCGTCGCGGGTGATGCACCACAGGGGTGAGTCCGCGCAGCCGGGGTCCGCCTCCGGGTCGGTGAGCACGGAGGTGAGGGCGTGGGTGAGGGCGAGTCCGACGGGTGTTCCGGGGTGCTCGGGGTGCGGCCGCTCGTCGAGCGCGAGCAGCGACAGGATGCCGGTGACCGGCTCCGGCCCGTCGGCCGCCGCTCCCGGGGCGCCGCGCAGCCGCTCGTGGAGGCGGGCCCGGAGCACTGCCGGGTCGCCGTCGACGGCGTCGAGGGGGAGCGTCAGGATCCGGGCGCCGCCGTCACTCATGTGGTCGGTCAGGGCGCGGACCCACGGGTCCTCCGCCTGCGGGGCGGGTACGGGGACCAGCCAGGTGCCCCCGGGGGCTGCAGCGGTCCCGCTGCGGCCGGTCCACGGCTGCCAGGTGACGCGGTAGAGGAGGGAGTCGGCCTGCGCCTGTGCCTGCCGGCCGCGCCGCCAGGCGGAGAGGGCGGGCAGGGCGGCGCCGAGCGGCTGGTCGCCGTCGACGTCGAATTCGTCGGCGAGCGCGGCCAGGTCGGCCCGCTCGACCACGTCCCAGAAACGGGCGTCGGCCTCGCTCACGGCGGGGGCGCCCTGCGCCGCCCCGCCGGCGGGTGCGGCGGCGGGCTCGGGCCAGTGGCGCCGGGACTGGAAGGGGTAGGTGGGCAGGTCGACGCGCCGGGCGCCGGTGCCGGCGTAGAACGCCGACCAGTCGATGGCCGCGCCGTGGGCGTGGGCCCGGGCGAGGGCGGTGACGACGGTCTCGGCCTCGGGGCGGCCCCTGCGCAGGACCGGCACGAACACCGCGTCCTGCGTCACACAGTCCTGGGCGAGCGCGGACAGCACTCCGTCGGGGCCGAGTTCGAGGTACGTGGTCACGCCGGCGGCCTCCAGGGCACGGATGCCGTCCAGGAAGCGGACCGCCTCACGGGCGTGCCGGACCCAGAAGTCGGCCGAGGCCATCTCGTCGGTGACGAGGGCGCCGGTCAGGTGGGAGACGACCGGGACGCGGGGGGTGCCGTACGACAACTCCTCGGCGATCTTGCGGAAGTCCGCGAGCATGCCGTCCATGTGCGGCGAGTGGAAGGCGTGGCTGACGGTGAGCCGCTTGGTCTTGCGGTCGGAGAACGACGCGGCGACCGCAACCGCCGCGTCCTCGTCACCGGCGATGACCACCGACTGCGGACCGTTGACCGCGGCGATGCCCACCCGGTCGGTCAGCAGCGGTGCGACCTCGTCCTCCGCGGCCTGTACGGCGATCATCGCGCCCCCGGCGGGCAGTGCCTGCATCAGCCGGCCGCGGGCGGCGACCAGGGTGCAGGCGTCGTCCAGGGACAGCACCCCGGCGGCGTGGGCGGCGGCGATCTCACCGATCGAGTGCCCGGACAGGAAGTCCGGACGCAGTCCCCGGCTCTCCACGAGCCGGAACAGCGCCACCTCGACGGCGAACAGCGCCGGCTGGGTGTACTCGGTCCGGTCCAGCAGACCGGCGTCGGCACCGAACAGCACGTCCTTCAGCGGCATTTCGAGGTGGGCGTCCATTCGGGCGCAGATGGCGTCCAGTGCCGCGGCGAACACGGGCTCGGCCTCGTACAGTTCCCGGCCAGTCCCGAGCCGCTGGCTCCCCTGCCCGGTGAACAGGAAGGCCAACCGGCCCCCGGACACCGTCCCGCGGACCAGCCCCGGCGCCGGCTCGTCGGCCGCGAGGGCGGCGAGGGCGTCCAGCAGGCCGGAGCGGTCGGCGGCGGCGAACGCCGCCCGGTGTTCGAGACCGGCGCGGCCGGTGGCCAAGGAGTACGCCAGGTCCACGGGACCGGGGCCGTCCCCGGTCTCGCCGTGGGTGACGGCCTCGGCCACGGGCAGCAGCCGGGCGGCCTGGGCGCGGAGCGCCTGCGGGCTCCGCGCCGACAGGACGTAGAGGAGGGGTCCGGCGCCGGGGGCCGTCGGGGCCGGGGCGGGGTCGTCCGCGGGCTCCGGGGCCTGCTCGATGATGGTGTGGGCGTTGGTGCCGCTGATGCCGAACGACGACACCGCGGCGCGGCGCGGCCGGCTGGTCCCGGGCCAGGGCGTGGCTTCGGTCAGCAGGGCGATGTCGCCCGCCGTCCAGTCCACGTGCGGGGTGCGCTCGTCCACGTGCAGGGTCCGGGGCAGCACGCCGTGGCGCATGGCCATGACCATCTTGATG
>NZ_JBHWJJ010000200.1:0-10546 GCF_042732005.1 Streptomyces sp. NPDC059851
TTGTCCCCGGCGGGCGCTGCGTGGCGCCCCGGCCGCCCCCCCCGGGCCGGGCCGTGGAACCCCCCCCGCGACCCGGTCAGCGCGGCGGATCCGCACACCGCCCAGTGCCCCTACTGCCGTGAAGCCGTCGAGGGGCTGGCGGGCCTGGACCGGGCCACGCGTGCGCTGCGCGCCGAGGAGCAGCCCGACAGCCAGGGGCTCGTCAACCGGGTCATCAACGCCGTTCGGGCCGAGGTGCGGCTCGGCGCCATGCTGCTGCTGGACGACCCCGGTCACGACCTTCGCATCGCCGAGAGCGCCGCCGCCAAGGTGCTGCGCCAAGCCGCCGACAGCGTCGCCGGCACGCGCGCTGCAAGCTGCCGCCTCACGCCCGCCCAGGAGGGCCGCGCCGACCACGTCGTCGCCATCACGATCGCGGTAACGCTCGACCGGCCGTTGCTGGAGCGGGCCGAAGAGGTACGCCGAGCCGTCCTCCGCGCAGCCGACCGCGTCCTCGGCCTCGCCGTCACAGCCGTGGACCTTGAGATCAGCACCGTGCTGGAGCTCCCCCACGTGCCGGGTGGCCCGCGGTTCGGGCTGAGCGAACGATGACCGCGGCCGACCGCAAGGACGTCCAAGGGGCCGCGGCCCGGGCGGCCCTCGCCGTTCCCGGCGTGGCCGCCCTCCAGCCGTCGCTCGCCGCCCGGCTGGCCCGCGCAGCCTCCCGCGTCCAGCATGCGCGGGTCGAAGGAACGACCTCGCCGCCGGAGGCGGCGGGCATCCATTGCGACCACACGCCGGAAGGCGGATGGCACGTGGAAGTGCGTTGCGTTCTGCACGCTGACCACCGGGTGGTCGACGTCGCCCGGCAGCTGCGCGAAAACGTGCGGGCCGCAGTCACCGCCTGCCTCGACCCGCACCACGCAGCGGGAGGCGTCGCCGTCCTGGTCACCGTCACCCGCACCGTGTGATTTCGCAGGTGATCACTGCGGTCGTGCGGTCGCCGGTGCGTTCGAGCGGGCGGGGGCCGTGCCACCCGGACGTCGTGGCGCTCACCGGGCCGGCTGCGCGTCGGTGCTGCCGTGTGCTCCGCGCCGGTTCACGGAGCCGCTCGGGTGAGAAACGGTTGCGGCGCCCGTCCGGCGGTCACCTTGTCATCATGAACGACTCAACCAATGCCGCGACACCGTCGGACGACGAGCAGGTCGTCGAGCGCCTCGTGCCGGTGTGGCTGGCGGAGGCAGAACGCAACGGCTCCCCCACCGCCGCCGAGGCGGCCAAGGACTGGCGGCAGCGTCACCGTCGCCTCACCGACGACGCGGCCCGGGAACTCGCCGACTGGGTGACCGCGCGCGTCACCGACACGGGGTTCAACGAGGACGAGGGACCGTCCCCCGCGGGGCCGGCGCGCATCAGCGTCGCCGACAAGGCTGCGGTGCACCGGTGGCTCGCCGCCCACGGTCACGAGGTCTGAGCGGAACCGCCCGGCCGTCCCGTTGCTGGCGGCCGTATCCCCAGCGGCAACGACCCGGCGCCGGATCCCCGTGGGACGCCGAGCGGGAGCCCCCGCCCGGCTCCCCGGCACCGCCGGGTCGCGGCCGGCCGTACACCGTAAGGGTCGCGGCCGGCCGTGCATCGGATCAGTGCGGGTGTCTCCGCTCGGCGGAACGGTCACCTTTCCGACCCCCGCGCGAGCTCTTGCCGCTGTCCGGCTCGGGACTCGCCGCCTGTCCTCCCTCGTACTCCTCCTCTTCCTGCCTGCTCGGCCCGCCCTTCCGCTCCCGTTTCAGCTCGTCCTCGCGTTGCCTGTTGAGCTCGTCCTTGCGTGCCTTGCCCTGCGGATCACTCATCCTCAGTCCCTTCCACCGACGAGAACGCGGCACAGCCGTGCCGCCCCCAACATGTCCCCACATCGGGCGCGGGGCCACAAACCGAACGCCTCCGACCGGGGGCACGACGCCCGCCCGCTGCTCGTGCCGGCTCCCCTCGGAGGACCGGCAGCTGGACGCCGCCGTTTCAGCAGTCCGTGTCCGGGCACACGTAGCGTCACGACGGATGACACCAGGAGGATTCGTGTCCGGACTACTCGCAAAGATCAAGCAGTTCAGCCGCAGCCCCCAGGGGCAGCGGACGATCGCTTCCGTGCGCCGCGCGGCTTCCGACCCGCGCAAGCAGGAGCAGGCACGCCGACTGCTCGGCCGACTCCGCGGCAAGCGCTGACACGGCAGAGGGGAACGGCACCCGGCGCACCCCGCCCGCGGATGACACGCCGCTCCGTTCGGCCCCCGGCCGCCAGAGCCGCTGGGCTACGGCTGGGGCCTCGCACGGCCGTGATCACCGACGACTACCGTCAGAGTCCGCCGACGTCGAGCAGACCCGGGCGTCATTCGTGCGTGCCCCGGCGCGGGGCCGTGGCACCCAGGGTCAGCCTGGCGTCCAGCCAGACCCTCTCGAACTCGTCGGCCGAGATCGCGCCGGCGCGCGGCGCCTCCTCCCATCCGATGAGCTTGCCCTCGGAAACGAGGCCGTACCGCTGCTCGTACCGGCTCATCGTGGCGATGTCCGCGCGCTCCTGGTACCGGAGGACCTCTTCCAGGGACGCGGCGGTCACCGGGGTGCCGTCATCGCCCCGCACGTCCACTTGCCGGAGGACCCACCCCTCATCGTCACCTTCGAAGTACCGCCATAAGTCCAAGGCCTCGTCGTACGTGCGGATCCACATCACCATGGCACCACGTTCGCGCAGGAACGGCACTGCTCCGGTGCGGCACGCGTGCGGCTGTGAAGGACTCACCCCGTCGCCGGGCCGTTCTTGATGTGGCCCGAGTCCGCGCGGGCCGCCGTCTGCCGCTGGAGTGCCGTGCGCCGCGCTTCGACGTCTACTTGCGCGTTCGGGCGAGTTGGGGCCGTCGGCCCGCTGGGCGCAGCAGCGGCCGCGGCGCCGGCTGCCGTGCCGGGCACGGGCCCGGGCGCGGGAGCAGGCGCAGGGCCGGGCGCGGCGGGTCGGCCGGGGCGGGAGATGATGTGGGGCATGTTGACGCCGACGCCGATCACCAGCATGGACCTCAGCGGTTTCACCGAGCGGGAGCCGGGGGTGTGGACCGACGCACGGGGGCTGGTCCTCTCGGTCCACTTCTTCGGTCTCGTACCGGACCTGCCCGCGCCGCTCGAGGCGTCCGACCGGCTCCGGTACGGACTGGCCAGCTCCGTCTCCGCAGCCGGTGCGGGCCTCATCGAGGCGGTGGTCGGCCGGGTGGACACGCTCCCGGCGGTCCGTCAACTCGTCAAGGTACCGCTGCAGAACAGGCGCGGGCAGGCCTTCCTGGCCTCGTGGACCGTCCCGCGGGCCGGGTGCAGCACGGTCGTCAAGGTCCAAGCCGCGGAGGGCGCGTTCACGGGGATGAGGGAGGCCGTGCTGCTGGCCGAAGTCGGCCCGGAGCGCTTCTTCACACCGCACCCGTACGGGCCGGACATCGCCGGCGGACTGCCCTACCACGTCGGAGACCTGGAGCAGTGGGACGCTCGGTTCCCCGACCATCCGTTGACCCTGGTCCGGGCCGCGCTGGACCGGATCGTGCCCACGGTGACGCTGCACCCCTCGTTCAAGGCCCTGCCGCCGTTCGGCCACGCCGAACCCCCGCAGCCCCACGCCGCTCCCTGAGCGGATGACGGGCGGACTGAACCCGCGCTTCACCACAGCCTTCGGTTCCGGGTCCTGCGCCACCGCATTCGATCGTTCCCGGGCGTCCGGCCGGGCACCGCCGCCTAGGCTGCGGGCATGATTGCTGACCGCTATCTCTCAGAACTGTTCTCGCTGGACGGCCGGGTCGCCGTGGTGACGGGCGGAAGCTCCGGCATCGGACGAGCCGTCTCCGGCGCTCTCGCACGAGCGGGGGCCAGCGTGGTGCTCGTGGCGCGCAAGGAGGCGGAACTGGCCGCCGCTGTCGACGAACTGGCATCGGAGGGCTGCCGGACGGCCTGGGTGAGCGCCGACCTCAGCACCCGCGACGGGGTGCGCGCGGCGGCGGAGCAGGCAGCCGAGGTGTTCGGCGAGCCGGACGTCCTCGTCAACAGCGCGGGGATCAACCTGCGGCCGCCGATGGGCGGGCTGGGCGAGGATGTGTGGGACGCCACGATGGCGGTGAACCTGGAGGCGCCCTACCTGTTGGGCCAGCGGTTCGGGCCCGGCATGGCCGAGCGGGGCTTCGGACGGATCATCCACATCAGCTCCCAGCAGGCGCACCGGGCGTTCGTCCAGAGCGGAGCCTACGGAGTGTCCAAGGGGGCGCTGGAGTCCCTGGCCCGCTCCCAGGCCGAGGCGTGGTCGCCACACGGCGTCACCTGCAACACTCTGGTGCCCGGCTTCGTCATGACCCCGCTCAACGCACGGCTGTCGTCCGACCCGGAGAAGGTGGCGGCGCTGGCCGCGCGTACGCTGGTCGGACGCAACGGCCTGGCCGACGACTTCGCCGGAGCGGCGGTGTTCCTCGCCAGCAGCGCCTCCGGCTACATCACCGGCCAGGCGATCTTCGTCGACGGCGGGTTTTCCGTTCACTGAACGCGACACCATGTGACGTGGCACCATCTGCGCACCACGGGCCCGACGGCCTTGTCGCAGAGTGCACTTGCACCGGCAAGCCGCCGGGGCCGGCACCGTCCCCGAGGCCGGCGTCGCGTCGCCGGGAGGGCGCGGCCCGCGGCCGAGGGACGGGAGCCAGGCGGAGCAGGACCGCCGCCGCGCCACGGTCGCCCGAGGCCCCGCGCGAGTCCCTGCTGGGGCGGGCGGACCCCGGCGGTGTGGCCACCGGGGTCCTCCTCGTCCGGCCGGTGGGGCCGGGACGTGTGCCGAGTGCGGGGTCAGGGTCCGGGTGGTCCGGAGGGTCGGCAGCTCGGCTGCCCCTTCCTTCAGGCTGCGCCGCGGGCCTTGAGGGCCTCTACCACCTGGTGGGCGGTGTCGACGCTGGACTGGGGGTTCTGGCCGGTGATGAGGTTGCCGTCGACCACGACCTTGCTCGTCCAGGCAGGACCGCCCTCGACGACGGCGCCGAGGTCGCGGAGCTTGCTCTCCGTGAAGTACGGCGCCGCCTCCTTGAGTCCTCCCTGCCGTTCCTCCTCGTCGGTGAAGACGGTCAGCTTGCGGCCGGCGAAGGTGAAGGCGCCGTCCTCGCCGGTCGCGCTGAGCAGGGCCGCGGGGCCGTGGCACAGTGCCGCGACGATCTTCCCGCTGCGGTCGGTGTCGGAGACCAGACGACCGAGGTCCCGGTCACGTGCCAGGTCCTCCATCGGACCGTGCCCGCCGGGGATGTAGACGGCGTCGTAGTCGGCGGCCGTGACGTCGGCGAGCGTGAGGGGCTCGCCGAGCTGGTCGGCCAGGGAGTCCAGGTAGGCGCGGAACTCCTCGCCCGCGGCCTTCTCCACGCCGCCGCGCTCGTCGAGGCTGATCTCGTCGACGGTGGGCCGTACGCCCCCGGGGGTGGCGAGGTCGACCTCGTGACCGGCCGCACGCAGCACCCGGTGCGAGGCGACGACCTCCTCGGCCCAGTAGCCGGTGGGGTGGCTCGTGCCGTCGGCCAGGGTGAGGCTGTCGGCGCCGGTGAGGACCATGAGGACCTTTGCCATGGCGGACCTTCTTTCCGATTCTCTCTCGCGGTCGTTCTGCGTCCTATCCAACCCCCCGGTCCGCGGAATTCCTCCACTAAACTGGCTCCTGTCATCAGTTTTCTTATGGAAAGAGGGTTGCGTGCCGGACCTCGACCTGCTGTCCACCTTCCTGGAGATCTACCGGAGCGGGTCGATCACCGCCGCCGCGGACCGGCGGGGCCTGTCCCAGCCCGCTGCCAGCGGACAGCTCGCCCGCCTGGAGGAGCAGCTCGGTGAGCCCCTCTTCATCCGGTCCCGCCGGGGTGTGGTCCCCACCGAGCGCGCCTACGACCTGGCACGGCGGGTCGGCACCCACATCGACGAGCTCCGGCACGCCCTCGCCGCCCCCGGCGAGGACCGGGCGGCCTACCGGGGCACGGTGCGCCTCGCCGGCGCCTCGGACCTGGTGGCGGCGCGCATCGTGCCCGTACTCGCCCCGCTGACCGCCCGTGGCCTAAGGCTGGACATCACTCTCGGCCTCGCGGAGGACCTGCTCGCGGCACTCACCGCCGCACGTGTCGACCTGGTGGTCTCGGCGGTGCGCCCGCAGCTGAAGAACGTGGTGGCCACGCCCCTCGCCGACGAGGAGTTCGTACTTGTGGGCCCACCCGGCCTCGCCCGCACGGTCGACCCCGACCGGCTCACCACCGAGCCGCTCAAGGCGCTGTCACACCTGCCGCTGGTCGCGTACGGGGAAGAGCTGCCCATCGTCCGCCGCTACTGGCGCAGCGAGTTCGGCCGCCGTCCACCCAACCCGGTCGCGGTCACCGTCCCCGACCTGCGCGCGGTTCTCGCCGCCGTGGTCGCCGGAGCCGGGGTGTCGGTCCTGCCCCGCTACCTCGCCGAACCCGCACTCGCTTCCGGCTCGGTGGAGGTGCTGCACCACCCGCAGGTGCGTCCGCTCAACACCCTCTACCTCGCGACCCGCGTCGGCGGCCTGGCCAACCCTGCCGTGGCAGGGGTGCACCGGCACCTGACCGAACGCTCCCGCGAGTGGGACGTGCTGTAGGCGGACGGCCGGCGGCGGGCGCGGCCGTTCCGGGTCGGCACCCGACCACCCGTCCTCGGCCGCCCCGGCGGACGGGGCCCGACGGCGTGCGGAACCCGTGGTTCATACTCCCGCCATGAACATGCCTCGACTTCCCCTCGTCTGCGCGGTCCTGCTCTTCGGGACCACGCTGAGCGGCTGCTCCTTCCTCGCCCCGAGCGCGACGTGCGAAGGCACCGATGCGGCCCTGACCGAGCTGGCGGCACTGCCGGTGCTGGATCTGCGTCCGGTGCGGGCCACGCCCGTGAGCGCCGGGACGGGGGCCGAGGCCCACTGCGTCGACGACACGGCAGGCGCCTGGCTGTCCGCGGAGCGGCTGTACGTGCACGACGGAAGTCGTACGGAGGTGCTGGAGTACTACGGTCGGGAAGCGGCAACTGCCGGATGGCGTCCCGTACAAGACCTCGACCTGGGACCGGACGGCCGGACGGCCGTCTTCTGCTTCGAGTCCGTCCGGCAGCCGAGCATCACCCTCGCCTTCCACACACCGGAACAGCTCCGTGAATGGTACGGAGTGGAGCCGGTACCGCGGGCCGCCGGTACAGGGCCCCGGACCTGGTTCTCGCTGTCCGCCGAGGCGGCGCCCGACGGCTCCCCCATGGGCTGCGGGGGCTAGCCGGGCACGGGGTCAGCCAGGGGTCGCCACCGGTTGCCGGATAGCCACGGCGAGTGGGTCTGCCGCGGTACGGTGGCTTGTTCGGTCTGAGCGGGCCCGACGATCTGCTGGCGCCGTTCACCGAGGAAGCCATGGAGTCGGACGCCGCGCACGGGCCTCCGCTGTTCTCCCTCGGCGGTCTGGCGGTACTTCGGCAGCGGGCAGCTGGTGCCGCTCAACGCCGACGTATGGACCCCGGCCTTCGCCCTGTGGCCCTACCAGCGGGAGCAGGTCCTCAACGAGCGGCACGGCTTCACCGATCGTGCTCCAGTCCGGCACGGCGGGAACGGCCGGTTCCTAGGTGGTCGGGCGGGGTCGGAGTCAGGTGTGATGGGTCAGCCGGATGCCGTCGTGCGCATCCGGCTGACACGACCCGAGGAGTCGCCGTGTCCCGTACCTGCGCGTTCCGCCTGCGTTCCGCCCTCGTCGCCTTGGCCGCCGCGGCGGCCCTTGTCGGAGGGACGGCCGTCGCCGAGGCCACCTCCGCCTCGCACGCCGCGTCCGGCCCCGTCCTGGTCGGCTTCTACGGCACCCTGGAGGAGTGCTTCGACGCCGGGTCCCAAGTCATCGGCGAGCACGGTTGCGTCTTCGTCGGCGCCCGCGGTTACGCGCTCTACGTGTACGAGTGACGGCGGCGGTCAGGGGGCCGCTGGCGCACGGGCGCGAGGCGTCGTCGGTGGCTGTGCGGGCTGTCGGTGAACGTGTTGTGGTCGACCCACACGTGCGTCGATGCCGGCAGGGTGACGGCGTCGTACGCGGAGTTCCAGTTGCCCTCGGAGCCGTCCGTGGGGTGCCACTGCGGGAAGCAGTCACGGGTGTCGGCGAAGGTCAGGTTGCGGATGATGACGTTGTCCGCCTTCTGCACCAGGAGGCTACCGCCGTTGATGCCCGCGTCGGTACCGGGCACGCCGACGATGGTGGTGTTCGACGGTTCGACGGCGCCGTGATGACGACCCGCTCGGCCTGCTTCGCCTGCGCCGCCGCCCGGGCCGACTCCTGCGCGCCGGCCGGCAGCTTGGACCGTCCCCACACCGCAGGGTCGTACGCCTTGAGGTAGGCGCTGAGCGCATGGCCCCTGCTCTTGGCGTAGTCGGCGCAGCCCAAGGGGCGGCCCCGGTCGTCGGTGTTGGCGTCGATCCGGCCCTTCACCCGGATGACCCTCGGTGCGCCGGACGGGCCCGCGCGCAGCGCCTTGACCAGTTCGGCCCGTGTGGTGACGGTGACGTCGTGCGCCGCGTCGGCGGCCTGCCCGCCGGTGGTGCCGGAGCCGCTCGCAGCCCAGCCGTCCCGGGCGGCCAGGGCGGCATGTGCGAGATCGGTGACACCTGCGTCCGCGCGCGCGGAAGGCCGTGAGACCTGCATCACACCGTCCCGAGCGCAGCCCCCTCCGGCGCAACCCCGTGGCCGTGGGCGCGTCGATGCTGGTGCGGGCCGCCCGGTGCAGAACTGGCGCGGCGGCGGTGCCCCGTCGACCTCCGGTCACCACGCCGCCTTGCCGCCCGCGGACGTGCGTCCGGACCGAACCGGGGTGTGCCACAGGTCGTTTGTGTCTCGTCCCGGGCTTTTGGGTCGCTTCGTGATCAACAGTCAGGTGATCATGGAGTCCGGGTCCGTGCGCTTGCCGATCAACCGCACGAGAGGGAGGGACCCCCACCCGGGTGCGCCCGCCCCCTGCGCCGTACCGGCCGGCCCATCACGACCGAAAAGGACCGCTCCGTATGATCGCGACACGCAGACTGCTCCGGGTGGCCGCCAGTCCCGTGCTGGCCGCCGCTCTCCTGACGTCCACCGCCCCGTCCGCCTCAGCCGCTGACCCGCAGCCGCTGTACGGCGAGTTGGCGAACAACGGCACGTTCGCCGCCGGCACCACCGGCTGGTGGTCCTCCGGTGCCTCCGTGGCCGCCGCCGGCGGCGCGCTCGTCGCGACCGTCAACGGCGGGACGGGCAACCTGTGGGACGCCATGGTCGGCCAGGACGACATCCGGCTCCGCCCCGGGGCCACGTACACGCTGTCCTTCGACGCCAAGGCCTCCGCGCCGGCGAAGATGCGCACGACGGCGCAGCTCGGTGACGCGCCCTACACCGCGGCGCTGGACCGGACCGTCGACCTGACGACGGTCTCCAAGCGCTTCACCTGGACGTTCACCTCCGGAATCGACACCACCACCGGAGCCGTCACCTTCCAGCTGGGCGGTCAGCCCGTGAAGACGGACGTCGTCATCGACAACGTCTCGCTGACCACGTCCACGGCCCGCGAGGGCTTCTACGTCGACCCGGCCAACAACGCCGCGACCTGGGTCAAGAACAACCCGAGTGACCCCCGCTCCGCGAAGATCAAGGCAGCCGTCGCGGACCACAACACGGTGAAGTGGTTCGGGGACTGGGACGCCGACCGCAATCCCGCGACCGGCATCCAGGCCGAGGTGTCCCACTACGTGGGCGCCGCCGCGGCACAGGGCCGTGTGCCGGTCCTGGTCGCCTACAACATCCCCGGCCGGGACTGCGGCGGCGCCTCCTCCGGCGGTGCCGGCTCCCCGGACCTGTACAAGGCCTGGATCGACAAGTTCGCCCAGGGCATCGCGGGCCGCCCGGCTATCGTCGTGCTGGAGCCGGACGCCGTGGCCCAGTCCTCGGACGACGCGTGCATGAAGGGCGCCGCCGAGCAGCGCTTCGACATGCTGCGGTACGCCACCCAGCGCCTGCAGCAGCAGGGCAAGTTCGTACAGACGTACCTCGACGCCGGTAACGCGACCTGGACGCTCGGTCCGGACCTGAGCGGCACGCAGGGCATAGGCCTCAAGAAGATGGCGTACCTGCTCAACCGCTCGGGTGTCGCCACGGCACGCGGGGTCTCGGTCAATGTGGCCAACTTCGACGACACGGCCGTCGCCGACGACTACGCCAAGCGCCTGGCGGCCCAGCTGAAGACCGACTTCGGCGTGACCAGCCGCTGGGTGGTCGACACCGCCCGCAACGGCAACGGCGGCTATGTCGTCCCCGGTTCCCCGAGCAGCGGCCACGTCGGATTCTGCAACCCGCCCAAGCGCAAGCTCGGTGCGACCTCCCGGGCCGGCAGCGCCGGTGGCGCGGACTACCAGCTGTGGATCAAGAACCCGGGCGACTCGGACGGCAACTCCTCCCAGTGCCCGGCGGGATCGCCGCCGGCGGGCACGTTCTCGCCTGCGCTGGCCGAAGCACTGATCGACGGCCGCTGAGGGTAGGGC
>NZ_JBHWJJ010000201.1:0-10480 GCF_042732005.1 Streptomyces sp. NPDC059851
CACCTCATCGCCACCTGGACCGGCACCTGCCCCACCTGCCAGCAAACCATCCCCTGGCAGCCCTACGACACCACCTAACAAAGCACTACTAGGAGCTGTCCGGCGGATCATGCGCTAGCGGGCCGTGTTGCTGTACTCGACGGTGCGGGCATCCGGAGTGCGGCGCAGATCACTCACGACTTTTCTCCGTTCCAGGCCATCCCCGCCCTGGCTCTGCTTGGCTGGTGGCTCTGACGATCACAGGAAGAGGTCGATACGTATGGCGCTCACACACTGGGGGTTCATCTACACGGCGGACGGCAGCGCGGCAGGTGGCGATGTCAGCGTCGTGGACACGGGTACGTGCCGCAGTGTGTTCGTCGGGGTGGAGAAGCCCGAGGAGGGCATCGAGGCCGCGCGCCGCCTGGTGGGCGAGGGCGTGCAGCTGATTGAACTGTGCGGGGGATTCGGGCCGGTATGGGCCGGGCGTGTGATCGAGGCGATCAACGGCGCAGTCCCCGTGGGCGCGGTTGGCTACGGACCCGAAGCGGTCGACCAGGTGCACGCGATTTTCTCGTGACGGGTGCCAGCTCCTTCACTCCGATAGGGACCGGAGCCAGAGCCGAACGGCTGCGACGGTGACGGTGCCGTGAAAGATGTAGGCCCTCTTGTCGCATCTCGTCGCGACCGCCCGGGAGTTCTTGAGCGCGTTGACGGTGCGTTCCACTTCGTTCCTGCGCTTGTAGATCGTCGTGTCGAAGGCGGTGGGCCGGCCGCCCCTGCTGCCGCGGCGCTGACGGTTGGCCCGCTGGTTCTTCGGTTCGGGGATGGTGTGCTTGATCTCGCGTCGGCGCAGGTAGCGGCGGTTCCGCCGGGATGAATACGTCTTGTCACCGCCGAGATGATCGGGCTGGGTCCGGGGGCGCCCATCGTCCGGGCGGGCGACACGGACACCCTCCGTCACGGGAACGAGCTGCGGTGCGTCGCCCCACTGACCCGGCGTGATGAGGAAGGCGAGAGGCCGGCAACCCCCTCACCAAGCAGATGAATCTTGCAGGTCAGGCCGCCCCGGGAGCGTCCGAGCCCCTCATCGGGGCGGTGCTGCCGGGGCGTCCGTCTTCCCGGAACCCGGGGTGGCTCCTTGCGTGCTCCGGCAGCGTTCTGGTGAGCGCTGCCGGACGTTGAATCCACGCTCACCATCGACCAGTCGATGCAGCCCGTCGCGTCCGCGTCGGCCAGGACGGCCTTGAAGATCCTGTCCCACATGCCGTCCGCAGACCAGCGCCTTAGGCACGGACCGGCGGATCACGGGGCGGCCGTGTCCGACGGGATGGCGCCCGGCGGGCATGACCACAATGGGCCCGTGTCATCGACTCACGCGTTGAACGAAGTTCGCGCCGGCATCGACGCCGTCGACGCCGAACTGGTCGGCCTCCTCGCCCGCCGACAGGCCCTGGTCCGGGCGGCAGCCCGCTCCAAGAAGGACGAGGACGCCGTACGCGCCCCCGACCGCGTCGAACGCGTGTTCGCGGCGGCCCGCGCCAAGGCCGCAGCCGAGGGCCTGGCCCCGGAGCTCGCCGAAGCGGTCTGGCGCGCCTTGATCGCAGCCTTCATCAACCTCGAACTCACCGAGCACCGCGCCGTGGAGGGGCCGTGAACTCCCCTCCCCCGGGGGAAGGTTCGCATGTCGCGTACGGGGAGAGGCGGCCCCCCGTCGACACGGGCTCGGCTCCTGCGGGGCACTGGAGTCCACGAACACCGGCGCCCCGGGCCGACGGAACGCCGGTTGCCGCCTCCCCCACGCCTACTGGGCGGGCCGGAAGCGGTCCACGTGCTCGTCCACCCACTGCCCGAACGTACGCGCCGGCCGGCCGGTCACCCGCTCCACCGTGTCGACCACGGTCGTGGAGTCCTCGGTGGGCCGGGCGTACCATCCGACCACGTACTCCGCGTCCGCCCTCGACACCCCCGTCGCCGTCAACCGCTCGACGGCCTGCTCGTGCGTGATGGGGACGAACCCGACCTCGCGCCCGATCGCCTTCGACAACACCGCGATCCGCTCACGCGGGGTCAACGCCTCGGGTCCGGTCAGGTTGTACGCCCACCCCACGTGCCCGTCCTCCAGCAGTGCGACCGCCGCCACCGCCGCGATGTCGGCCTCGTGGACGAGCGCGCTCGGGAAGTCGTACGGCTCCCGCACCACCCCCTCGCTCCGCACCGAATCCGCCCAGTTCGACGTGTTGGACATGAACTCCTGCGGCTCCAGCCGCGTCCACTCCACTCCCGACTCCGCCACGGCCTGCTCGACCGGCCCGACCCAGCCGCCCCACAGCACGGTGATCCGCTCGACCCCCGCACCGACCGCCCGCCGTACCAACTCGGGCCCGACCTCGGCGAGACCCGCCGTCACGGTGATGTGCAGGCGGCTGACACCCCGGAGCGCGCCGCCCAGCCGCTCCGGCTCCGTGTGCGTCCCCCCGACCACTTCCACCCCGCTCGGGAGGAGCCGTGCGGCCGCGGCCGGATCCCGCGTCAGCGCCCGCACCGCCTCACCCCTGCGCAGCAGCTCCGCCACCACGTGCCGGCCCGTGTTCCCCGTGGCCCCCGTCACCAACGTCGTCACTTCGTGCTCCTCTCGTCGCCGACGACGCTAGGAGCCCAACCGCACTTCAGGTCAAGCAACCCGCGTCCGTAGTCTGTCGACGCGCCCGCCCGGGGCGGCCCGAGGACGCTCCTGACCTCCCCGTCGACACGACATCGGACTTCCGGGGGCAGCAGCGGCGCGGTTTCCGCTGTCATCCCGACGGCCCGCGCCCGTGAGCTGCCGAACCAGGTACGTGCTCCAGCCCGCTTCGGCCGCGATCCGGCCGATCGGGACCGTCCCGCACGGTGCGGTACAGCAGCCGCCCGGCGCCGGCCCCGGACCGGTGGCATCCGAAACGGTCCGCACGAGCCGTTGCGGGTCTTCGGCGAGGCGGATGCAGGCGTGGAGCCGTCATCCGGTGCCGAAGCGACGTACGCGCGGGCGCGGTGGTCGGGCCCCAGGCGACGCAGCAGTACCTCGAATTCCCCTGCTTCCGGGCGGAGTTCGCCCCCTCGGCCGAGGTGCCGGCCGAGGTGCTCGTTGCAGCGGCACCTCGGCACCACACCCCCCGTACACCGCACCGCCTTTCGAGCGCCGGCGCACAACGGCAGCTGAACCGCCGGGGGGCGCACACGACGGCGCCCCTGCGACCGCGCGTGCAGCCGATGACTGTTACGGAGCCGCCAACCCGTTCGGCGCACTGCGCGCAACGACACGTCGGGCCCGTCCGCACGGCCGCGAGCCGCTGGATGCCGTGCTGAGCGCGAGCGGCTCCCGCCCCGCGCGCGCACAGACGTCAATGCGGCATTGACCGTTGCCCGCTACAAGGGAGCGTTACGGATATGTCCGCATTGAGCAACACACGTCTGGGATGCGGCGTTCAGGGGGCGTTGCAGGCCAGAGTGTGGGTCCTCGGCACAACGCCGGGAACCGCACGACAGTCCGTCCGGCGCAGTCACGGCCGGGCCGGGCTGGCCTTCCGAAGGAGTCACCCCCATGTCTGCTTCTCACGCCACGAGCCGTCTCCTCGCCGCAGTCCTCGCCGCCGGCGCCCTAGTGGGCGCGGCCGCCCTGCCGGCCGCCGCGCACGACAGCGACCGGCGCGACCACCGTGGCCGGTACTCCTCGGTCGTCATCGGCGACGTCCAGCACGAGAGCAGCCGCGGTCGCGGCCGCGGCAGCCGGGACCTGAACCGCGAATGGGTCGAGGTGACGAACACCGGCCGCCGCTCCGTGGAGCTGCGCGGCTTCACCCTGACCGACCGGGACGGCAACCGCTACCGCTTCGACCGCCTCCGCCTGGACGGCCGTTCCAGCGTCCGGGTCCACACCGGCCACGGCCGCGACACCCACCACGACGTCTACCAGAACCGCCGCCACGAGATCTGGGACGAGCGCGACACCGCCACCCTCCGCGACGACCACGGGAACGTCCTGGACACCAAGGCGTGGGGCCAGCGCGGGGACCGCGGAGACCGCGGACAGCGTGGAGACCGCGGGTACCGCGAGGACCGCCGCGGCTGATCCGGCCGCCCCGGCGGCCCGGCCGGTGGGGCCGCCTCCCACTCCTCGCACGGGGTGCCGCGGGATTTCCCGCCGCGGCACCCCGTTCTCGTGTCAACTCCCCGCGGCGCGCGGCCCACCGCCGCGGTGCGGCCCGCGAGCGCGCCCTCGAACCACCTCAGGCGCCGCCCCGGGTCTCGGCCTGCACCCACGCGAGGTACGCCTCCGAAGCCCCGCCCGTCGGCAGCACGATCCACTGCGGCACCTCGTACGGGTGGTTCGCGTGCACCCACTGCCGGAGCTGCTCCACCCGGTCCTCGGTGGTCTTGAAGGAGACCCGGTACTCCCTCTCGTGCTGCACCTTCCCCTTCCACCAGTAGAAGGCGGTCATGCGTGCGTCCACGTGGGCCCCGGCGGAGAGAGCCGGTCCTCCACCGCGGTCCGCGCGAGCTCGTACGCCTTCGACTCGTCGTCCACCGTGGTCTGCACGATCACGATCGGGTTCTCACTGTTCGCCACGCTTCGCCTCCTCGGTCCGGTGTCCCGACTCTAACGAGCCGCAGTCGAGCCTCGGGTTGCGCAAAGGATCACCGGTGGCGGCTCCGAGGCCGCGGAGGAGGACGTCGAGCGTGAGGTCCGTCGCCTCGGACAACGGCGTGTCCTCCAGGAGGGAGGCGACCGCGAGCATCGCCAGGCCGTGGAGCGCGGAGAAGGCGACTTGGGCCAGGCGCCCCGGATCTTCCGCTCGGACGACGCCCTGAAGCTGGCCTTCGGCGATCAGTTCGGCGGCGATCTCCAGGCTGTGGTGCCCGAGTTCACGTAGTTCCGCGCTGGAGCCGTCGGAGTGCTTGACGGTGAACATGAGCTCCAGGAGAGGGGCGTGCGCGACGGCGAAGTCCACGTAGGCGCGCCCCAGGGCTTCCAGTCTGGCCGGCACGGGGCCGGGGGCGGCGGCCGCGGCCCGCAGGCGGCCGTTCAGCCGGGTGAAGCCGTTGACGGCGAGGGCGTCGAGCAGGGCCTGACGATCGCGGAAGTGGCGGGCCGGCGCCGCGTGGCTGACGCCGAGGTCGCGGGCCAGGGCCCGCAGGGACAGGCCTTCGGCGCCCGAGGCGACGAGGACGTGTTCCGCCCGTTCCAGCAGTGCGGCCCTGAGGTTGCCGTGGTGGTAGGACCCGTCGGCCAAGGCGACCCCTCCTTCAATGTTGTCATTGACTACAATGCTGATGCTGCCTACATTCGATTATGGACCAGCCGCCCTGAGAGGGAGAAGTTCGCGATGCCCATGACGTACAGGAACACCCTGGCCCTCATCACCGGGGCGAGCGCCGGCCTCGGCGTCGAGTTCGCCCGCCAATGGGCCGAGCGCGGTGCCGACGTCGTACTGACCGCCCGCCGCGTCGACCGTCTGGAGGCTCTCGCGGCCGATCTGGAGAACCGGTACGGCGTCAAGGCCCACGTCATCGCCTCCGACCTGGCGCAGCCGGGCGCCGCGACCGCACTGCGCGACGAGATCGCCGCCCGCGGCCTGTCGGTCCAGACACTGATCAACAACGCCGGCTTCGGCAGCCACGGCCCCGTCGCCGACCAGGACCCCGCGCAGATGGAGGAGATGATCAGACTGAACGTCCTGGCCGTCACGGAGCTCACGCGGGCGTTCCTGCCCGGGTTGGTCGCCGACGGCCGCGGCGCACTGGTCAACATCGCCAGCGTGGCCGCGTACCAGCCGACGCCCGCCATGGCGGTCTACGGAGCCACCAAGGCCTTCGTCCTGAACTTCACCGAGGCCGTCGCGTACGAGGCGCGGACCTCGTCGCTGCGCGTCCTGGCCGTCTCGCCGGGGCCCGTGAGCACCGAGTTCTTCGAGGTGGTCGGCAGCCGTGACGCCGCCGTGGGCCGGATGGCCACGCCCGAGCAGGTGGTGACGGCCGCGCGCCGCGCCCTGGAACGACGCTCGGCCCCGCCGAGCGTCGTCGTCGGACTGGGCAACCGTCTCTCCGCGCTCGCCTCCGCGCTGGCGCCCCGACGTGCGGCCCTGGCCGTGGCGGGGCGCGCGCTGAAGGCCTGACCGACTCCGGCTCGCCGGCTGCCGGGAGGGGGCCGGGGGGTGCGTGCGTACGGGGGTGGTCCGCAGCCGATCGGCCGCGGGCCACCCCCGCGCCGGCACCTTGGTCCCGCCTCACGGGTCGGTGGCGCCGCCTACCGGAGTCAGCCCGCCACCCGTGCGGGGGCGGTGGCGCCGTCGCCCGAGCCCGGGTAGCCGGTCAACCGCACCGGTTCGGATCCGTCCGGGTTGTGACGTGCGGCCCAGTTCTCCAGGGCGGCCCGGCAGGCGTGGTCCAGGTGCCGTACGTCCGACAGGTCGAGTTCGACGGGCCGGTCCCCCGGCAGTTCCTCCAGGGCCTGCAGGATGCGGGGCAGTCGGAGGAAGGTGGCGTTGCCGGAGAGGGCCACCACGATGCGGCCGCCGGTGAGTTCGCGGGTCTCGACGTGGACGTGGGAGGTCTCCCACGCCGACTTCGCCACCGCCAGGGCCAGTCCCAGCACCACCCCTTCGAACATGCTGGTCGCGAGGATGGCGACCGCCGTGGTCACGAGGATGGCGAGTTCGCCGCGGTGACCGCGCCACAGTGAGACGAGCTCCTTGACGGGGATCAGTTTGCAGCCCGCGTGGACCAGCACGCCTGCGAGGGCTGCGAGCGGGATGATGCCGATCGCGGCCGGGAGCAGCGCGGTGAACATCAACAACCACAGTCCGTGCAGGATGCGGGAGGCCTTCGTCCTGGCGCCCGCCTGGACGTTGGCGGAGCTGCGGACGATGACCGCGGTCATCGGCAGGGCCCCGAGTACGCCGCACACGGTGTTGCCGATGCCCTGGGCGACGAGTTCCTTGTCGTAGTGGGTGCGCGGGCCGTCGTGCATCCGGTCGACCGCTGCTGCGCTGAACAGCGATTCCGCCGATGCGATCAGGGCGAAGCCCAGGACCGTACCGAGCACGGCGACGCTGCCGAGGGACGCGAGATCGTCCACGGCCGGCGGCCGGATCGCCTCGACGAGGCCCTGCACCTGCACGCTGGCGACGTCCAGGCCGCCGATCACCGTGACGGCCGTGGCGAGGGCCACGGCGGCCAGCGGGGCGGGCACCAACTGCACCCTGGCGGGCAGCCTCTTCCATCCCACGAGCACGGCAATGGTGCCCAGACCGACCGCGAAGGAGGTCAGGGCGGTACTGCTGGTGGCGATCTCGCCCAACAACTGGGGAGTGCCGAAGACCTTGCCCAGTCCCGAGCCCGGCTGTTTGACGCCGGCCATCGTGTACAGCTGCCCGAAGATGAGCACGAGTCCGATGCCGGCCAGCATGCCGTGCACGACCGCGACGGAGATCGCGCGGAACCAGCGGCCGAACCGCAGCAGGCCGAGCCCGATCTGCAGCACTCCGCTGGCCAGCACGATGGCGCCGAGCATGCCGAGGCCGAACTCCCGTACCGCCTCGAAGACGAGCACGGTCAGACCGGCCGCCGGCCCGCTGACCTGTAGGGCGCTGCCGGGCAAGAAGCCCACCACCAGCCCGCCGACGATGCCGGTGATCAGGCCGAGTTCGGCGGGCACGCCCGAGGCCACGGCCACTCCGACGCACAGCGGTAGGGCGACGAGGAACACCACGAGTGAGGCGAGTACGTCCTGGCGCACGGCGGCGGGATCCTTGGGAACCGCAAGCATGAGTGTCTTTCCTCCCGATGTCATGCCGTGCCGGTTCACAGAACGCCGAACGCCGGGCTGTCGTCTTCGGTCCGGTGCACTTTGACCGAGCCGGTGTGCACCTCGTAGTACCAGGCGTGCAGTTCCAGCCTGCCGGCCCCGACGCCCTCCGCCACGCAGGGGTAGCCGCGGAGCGTCTCCAGCTGCGCGAGGGCGTGCGCCTGTACGGCCTCCGCGACGTCGGACGAGTTCTCCGCCAGGGAACGGACGGGCGCGTCCGGGGGCACGGCTTCGTCCAGCCAGTCACGTACGGCGGGCACGGCGGAGAGGTCCTCGCCGCGGACCACCGCCCCTATGGCGCCGCAGTGGGAGTGCCCGCAGACGATGACGTCGCGGACGCCGAGTACGCGGACGGCGTACTCGATGGTGGCCGCCTCACCGGTGGGGCGGCCGTCGCCGGGGTAGGCCGGGACGATGTTGCCGGCGGTCCGCAGTTCGAAGAGCTCGCCCGGGCGTGCCCCGGTGATCAGGGCCGGTACGACACGCGAGTCCGAACAGGTGATGAACAGCACTTCCGGGGCCTGCCCTGCCTCCAGGGCCTGGAACAGTTCGGCGTGCCGGGGGTCGGCCACGTGGGTGGCCGAAAAGGAACGCGCGTTGTCGATCAGGGACTTCATGATGGCCTGCCTCCTGCGCCTGCGCGGCTTCCGCCGGGGCGCGGTGTGGTCGGGTCGGGTCGGTCAAAAAGGTGTGGATGGGCGTGGCGGGAATGCGTCGGCGCCACGTCCTCGGGGCATGCACCACACCGCTGCGGCAGATTCTGGTTCGCAGCCGCAACTCGCACTTTACTATCACATTGCCTGCCGGTGACAGGTTAGTTATTGTCAGAAGCCATACAAACCGGGGAACTTGCTGGAACCTGGCCTCCTGAGTGAACCCTGGGGCCCGTCTGGTGGATGAGCCGCTTCGCACCAGGAACCGCGGCCGGGGAAGGCCGATCGAGGCGCGTTCACAGTCGGCGGCTGCGGCGACCTCGCCGCCGTTGTCGACACGGTCGGGCCCGCCCGACGGACCGGGCGCCGCCCGACGGCGGCACGTCACACCCGGGGACGCCGTCACCAGCCGCACCCGGCGGCGTCACCAACCGCAGCAAGGGGGTTCCATACCGTAGCAATCGGGTGAAACCCCGACTGAATACTCGTCAACAAGCCGCTACGGACTCCACTTTTTATCTCAACTTCATAACGAGACTACGCGGGCAGCCCGCCGGTCGCGCGGTCGGTACACACAACTCGCTGCTGCCGCAAGCGATTTGACTGATCATCACTTTGAGTCGGAAGGTAACGGTCAGGCATCCAGGGGTCCGTTCCAGTTTGTCCGAATTCTTTCCCGCGCCCGTCTGGCAGGCTTTCGGCACCCCACTCCTCCGAGCTCGGCCGTCGAGCCGAGTGAATAGCCCTGGGGGGGCTTATGCGTAGATCCAGAGGGCTGACTGCCGCCCTCGTCCTGTCACTGGCCGGTGCCGGAACCGGAATAGGCTTCGTGCTGATGCCCCAGGCGTCCGCCATCACCTCGCCGGTGGCGTTCACCGCCGACAGCCTGCCCACCTGGCAGCCGAACGGCATCGTGTGGGCGATGGCCCAGGCGAACGGCACCGTCTTCGCGGGCGGCACCTTCTCGGCGGTCCGCCCGCCCGTCGGCAGCGCCGGTGCCGAGCAGGAGGCGGTCAATTTCGTGGCGCTCGACGCCGCGACGGGCAAGCCCACCTCCTGCAAGCTCGCGTTCACCATCGGCGAGGGGACGGCGACCGTACGCTCCCTGGTCGTCTCCAAGGACAAGAAGACCCTGTACGCGGGCGGGCACTTCGGCGCCGTGAACGGCACCCCGGTCTCCAACGTCGCCGCGATCGACATCGCCGGCTGCACCCCGAAGGCGTCCTTCCACCCGGGCTTCGCGGCGACCGTGCGCGGACTCGCCGTCTCCGAAGGCACCCTGTACGCGGCCGGCGACTTCAACACCGTCCAGGGCCAGGCACGCCAGAAGTTCGCCGCGGTGGACGCCGCCACGGGTGCGGTCAAGCCCTTCACCGCCAACGCCGACGAGCCGGGCCGCGCGATCGAGCTCACGCCCGACGGCAAGAACGTGCTGCTCGGCGGCGACTTCTTCACCGTCAACGGTGCCAACAGTCATGCCCTCGCCGTGGCGGACGCGAGCTCCGGCGCCGTGAAGAAGACGTACGGGAGCGCCTTCCACCCCCTCTCGGTGGTCATGGACATCGCCACCGACGCCAACGGCTTCTACACCGGCAACCAGGGCAACGGCGGAGGCGTCTTCGACGGCCGCACCGCCTTCAACCTGAGCGACCTCAACGAGAGGTGGCGCGACCGCTGCCTCGGCGCCACCCAGCAGGTCCTGCCGTACGACGGCGTGCTCTACAGCTCCTCGCACGCGCACAACTGCTCCACCGAGATGGAGTTCCCAGAGGAGGGGAAGCGCCGCTACCTGATGGCGCAGCCCACCCAGCACAAGGACGGTGCCTCCCCGGCGCCGGTGGACGGCTTCGTGCGCGGTCCGCGCAAGCTCGGCTGGTTCCCCGCCGTCAACGGCGGCATCGGCGAGGGCGTCGGCCCGCGCGTCATGGCCGTCGCGGAGAAGGGCGACACGAAGTACATGTGGGTCGGCGGTGAGTTCACCACCGTCAACGGCGCCGAGCAGCAG
>NZ_JBHWJJ010000202.1:0-10425 GCF_042732005.1 Streptomyces sp. NPDC059851
GCGGCCGACCGCACCCCGCGACGGTTACCCCCTCCGGCTCCGGTCGTTGTACCCGGCGGGTGCCCGGTCCGCCACCACGGCAGCCGCACCCGCGCCGGGCACCCCGCACCGGGCACCCGGCCCCTCCCGCCCGACCGTTCCCGAGGACACCCACCGATGAGCGCACACCCCGAAGCCCCCCTCGACCTCGTCGGCATCGGCATCGGACCCGGCAACCTCTCCCTCGCCGCCCTCGCCCACGGCCTCCCCGCCCGAGGAGCCGGTGAACTGGCCACCGCCTTCTACGACCAGCGCCGCGACTTCCGCTGGCACCCCGGGCTCCTCCTCGACGGCACCACCCTCCAGGGCCCCTTCCTCGCCGACCTCGTCACCCTCGCCGACCCCACCAGCCCCTGGACCTTCCTCAACTACCTCAGGCACACGGAGCGGCTCCACCCCTTCTACCTCGCCCAGCAGCTCCACATCCGCAGCACCGAATACGACGCCTACTGCCGCTGGGTCGCCGGCCGCCTCCCCGCACTCCACTTCGGCCACCAGGTGGACGCCGTCCGCTGGAACCCCGAACACGACCTCTTCGAAGTCGACCACACCCGCCTCGACGCCGACGGCGAAGCCGAAGCCCTCGGCCGCACCCACGCCCGGCACCTCGCGCTCGGCCTCGGCACCGCCCCCCACGTCCCCGACCCCCTGAGCCCCCTCGTCGACGCCCCCACCGTCCCCGTCATCCACTCCGCCGACTACCTCGACCACCGCACCCGCATCCTCGGCGCCGACCACATCACCGTCATCGGATCGGGCCAGTCCGGAGCCGAGGTCTTCCTCGACCTCCTCCGCGCCCGCCCCGCCGGCCGCGAACGCCTCACCTGGCTCGCCCGCACCCCCTCCTTCGCCCCCCGCGAACACTCCACGCTCGGCCTCGAACACTTCACCCCCGACTACACCCGCTACTTCCACTCCCTCCCCGAACCCGTACGCGACCAGCTCGTCCCCACCCAATGGCAGCTCCACAAGGGCATCGACCCCGCCACCATCGCCGCCATCCACCACGAGCTCTACACCCGCACCCTCCACGGAGCCTGGCCCGACACCGTCCTCACCCCCGGAGTCACCGTCCGCACCGCCGGCCGCGTGGCCACCACCAAGGTCGAGCTCCACCTCGAACACACCCAGCAGGGCACCCGCTCCCGCCTCACCACCGACGCCGTGGTCCTCGCCACCGGCTACCGGGAACGGCCCCTCTCCCGCCTCCTCGCAGCACTCGACCCCTACCTGCGCAAGGACTCCTCGGGCCGCCCCCGCATCGACGAACACCACCGCATGGTCCTCGCCCCCAGCATCACCGGCAGCATCTTCGTCCAGAACGCCGAACGCCACACACACGGCATCGGAGCCCCCGACCTCGGTCTCACCGCCCGGCGCAGCGCCACCATCCTCAACGCCCTCACCGGCAAGAACCCCTACCCCGAACCCACCCGCACCGCCTTCACCACCTTCGGCCTCGAACAGCGGGAGCAGCCCCGACCCAAAGCCACGATCGACCTGCTCCCGCTCGCCGAATGCCCCTGATGCCCGCGGGATCAGAACACCGGCACACCGGCTCGGGTCAGGCGCCAGTCCACCGACGCGAACTGCGACGGGTCGACCGTCCCCTTCGCCTTCACCCACGAAATGATCGTGTTACGGATCTCGTCGGAGTTCGCCCACACCTGCTTCGCCTGCGGCACGTGCGGGAACGCCCCACCACCCGACGCCCGGTAGTTGTTCACCGCCAGCACGAACCGCGCCTGCGGATCCACCGGCACGCCCCGGAACGACAGCCCCGTGATCCGCGAACCCTTCGGCTGTGCGATGTCGATGTCGTACGCCAGTCCGTACACCGCGTCGTAGTTGTAGTCCGGAACGCCCTCCGCGTTCGTCAGCTTCGCCGGGTCCACCACCGCATCCGGAGCCGTCTGCACGAAGTACCGCGCCGAGTACTCCAGATAGTCCTTGAGCTGCGCACCGGTCAGCACCCGCGCCTCAAGCGTGTTCTCGAACGGGTACAGCCCCGCCGCGTCCCGCAGCGTCACCTTCCCCGCCGGGATCGCCGCCGTACGCGAGAAGCACGACGCCTGCGACAGCACCGGGAGCGACGCCCACTCCGTACCGGAGAGGGCCCCCTTCACCGTCTCCGCCTGCACGTGGTTGATCAGATCGATGATCGGGACGTCCTTGACCGGGCCGTCCGCCGACGACATCGCCTGCGTCGACGTACCGATCACCTGGTTGACGTACTCCACCACCTTGCGGTGCTCGTCCGACAGCAGCCGGACGATCTTCGGGTCCTCCTCGACCGTGTTCGAGTTCAGCACCCGCGCCGACACCTTCGCCACCGACCACGAGCCCTTCGCCCACGTCAGCTCGAAGTCCAACAGCGTCAGCCGCTGCCCCCACTTCAGCGGCTCCGACAGCACCACGTCCTTGCCGGTCGCCTTGTTCTTCACCCGGTACTCCGGGATCTCCGTGTGCGCGTGCCCCACGAGGATCGCGTCGATCCCCGGCACCTGCTCCGCCACCAGCCCCGCCGCATTCTCGACGTACGGCAGCTGGTCACCGTACGAGGACGTACCGCTCGACCCCGAGTGCGCCGACACGATCACCACGTCCGCACCCATCGACCGCAGCTTCGGCACGTACTTCGCCGCCTGCTCCTCCAGCCCCGGGAACGTCATCTTCCCCTGCACGTTGGCCTTGTCCCAGATGGCGATGCCCGGATTCGTCAGCCCCAGGACCGCGACCTTCACGTCCCGCCCGTGCGGAGTCCGCAGCCGGTGCATGCTGTACGGAGGGAACGCCGGCTGCAGCGACTTCGCGTCCAGCGCGTTCGCCCCCAGCAGCGGGAAATCACACTGCTCCTGGAACTTCCGCAGCACCGGAATGCCGTAGTTGAACTCGTGGTTGCCCAGTGCCGCCGCGTCGTAGCCGATCGCGTTCATCGCCTGCGCCATCGGGTGCACGGGACCACGGCGCGCCGTGATCGGGTCCACCTTCGCGTAGTAGTACGACAGCTGCGTGCCCTGGATCGTGTCACCCGCATCGATGAGCAGGGTGTTGCAGCGCCCCTTCTCCGCCCGCACCCGGTTCACCAGCGTCGAGATCTTCGCCAGGCCCACGTCGTTGTGCGCCTTGTCGTCGAACTCCTTGTCCGTGAAGTAGTCCCAGTTGAAGACGTTTCCGTGCAGATCGGTCGTCCCCATCACCGTGAACGCATACGTCCGCGGCGGCCGGACCCCCGCATCAGCCGTGGTGGCCGCGGCAGCCGGGCTGCCCGCAGCCCCCGCCAACGCGACGGCCGCACCCGTGGCGGCCGAGGTCCCCAAAAACGTCCTGCGGTCGAACGCCATGCCATCTCCCCTGTTCAGGCGCTGTCTTGAGTGGCTGACAACGCGCGTAGATTCTGACTCATCGGTAACAAACGAACCACCCCCCTCCGCATCTCGATCCGATGACCACCGGCCCGCGGCAGTGCCACAGTGAACCCATGACCACCACTCACGACACACCCCAGCCGTCCCCCCACCCCGTCCCCCACCCGCCCTACGGCACCCCCGACACCCCCCGCGTCGCCGTCCGCGGCGAAGCCCTCCTCGAAGTCGACCCCGAAATCGCCCGCATCGGCATCACCATCAGCGCCCGTGGCACCGACCGTCGCACCGCCCTCGAAGACCTCACCCGCCGCAACAACGCCGTCCTCGAACTCGTCAAGACCTACGGCGAAGCCGTCGAGAAAACCGAAACCGGCGCCTTCTCCATCACCCCCGAACTCACCCGCCACGGCCGCGGCGAACGCATCCGCGCCTACCACGGCCGCGTCCACGTCAGCGCCGAACTCAGCGACTTCACCGCCCTCGGTGAACTCACCACCCGCCTCGCCGACCTCGAACTCACGCGCGTCGACGGCCCCTGGTGGTCCCTGCGCCCCACCTCACCCGCCCACGGCGAAGCCCGCCGCCAAGCCGTCCTCGAAGCCGTCCAACGCGCCCGCGAATACGCCGCCGCCCTCGGGGCCGACCTCACCGCCCTCGTCGAACTCGCCGACGAGGGCGCCGAGAACGCACTCGCCTTCACCGCTGCCGCCCCCGCCGGCGCGGTCCGCTCCATGGCCTTCGCCGGCGGCGAAGAAGCCGCCCCGGCCCTCGACCTCGAACCCCAGCGCCAGACCGTCCGGGCCCAGGTCAACGCCCGCTTCACCATGACCCCGCCCAGGCTCTGAAACCGGGCCCCGGGAACACCCCGCACACACCCGTGGGGGTGCTCATCGGAGCACCCCCACGCACATTCAACAATTGTCAACAACCCTTCAACCAAAGGTTGTTGAGCCGACACCCGGACCCCACTACCTACCCTCCGGTAGGGCATACGCTCCACCCATGCGCCGAGCAAAAATCGTATGCACCCTGGGCCCCGCCACCGACTCGTACGAGCAGATCAAGACCCTGGTCGAAGCCGGAATGGACATCGCCCGCCTCAACCTCAGCCACGGCACCTACGCCGAACACGAGGACCGCTACCTCCGCGTGCGCAAGGCCTCCGACGAAACCGGCCGCAGCGTCGGCGTCCTCGTCGACCTTCAAGGCCCGAAGATCCGACTCGGACGCTTCGCCGAAGGACCCGTACTCCTTGAACGCGGCGACGCCTTCACCATCACCACCGAACACACACCCGGCGACCGCCACACCTGCAGCACCACCTACCCCGGCCTCGCCACCGACGTCGCCCCCGGCGAACGCATCCTGGTCGACGACGGCCGCGTCACCCTCGAAGTCACCACCGTCGACGGCCCCCGCATCCACACCCGCGTCATCGAAGGCGGCATGGTCTCCGACCACAAGGGACTCAACCTCCCCGGAGTCGCCGTCTCGGTCCCCGCCCTCTCCGACAAGGACACCGAAGACCTCCGCTGGGCCCTGCGCACCGGCGCCGACGTCATCGCCCTCTCCTTCGTCCGCACCGGCCGCGACATCGAGGACGTCCACCGCATCATGGACGAAGAAGGCCGACGCCTCCCCGTCATCGCCAAGATCGAAAAACCCCAAGCCGTCGACGACATCGACGCCATCGTCGCCGCCTTCGACGGCATCATGGTCGCCCGCGGCGACCTCGGCGTCGAAATGCCCCTCGAACAGGTCCCGATCGTCCAGAAACGCGCCGTCAAACTCGCCAAGCGCAACGCCAAGCCGGTCATCGTCGCCACCCAAATGCTCGACTCGATGATCGACAACTCCAGGCCCACCCGCGCCGAAGCCTCCGACGTCGCCAACGCCGTCATCGACGGCACCGACGCCGTCATGCTCTCCGGCGAAACCAGCGTCGGCAAACACCCCATCGAAACCGTCCGCACCATGTCCCGCATCGTCGAAGCCGCCGAACAGGACATCCTCGCCAAGGGCCTCCCCCCGCTCACCGAACGCAACAAACCCCGCACCCAAGCCGGAGCCGTCGCCCGCGCCGCCGCCGAGATCGGCGACTTCCTCGGCGCCAAGTTCCTCGTCGCCTTCACGCAGAGCGGCGACACCGTCCGCCGTCTCTCCCGCTACCGCTCACCCATCCCCCTGCTCGCCTTCACCCCCGACCCCGCCACCCGCTCCCAGCTCAACCTCACCTGGGGCACCGAAACCTTCCTCGGCCCCCACGTCGACTCCACGGACGCCATGGTCGCCCAGGTCGAAGAAGAACTCCTCCGCATCGGACGCTGCGTACGCGGCGACACCGTCGTCATCACCGCCGGCTCACCCCCCGGCGTCAGCGGCTCCACCAACCTCGTCCGCGTCCACCACATCGGCGACGCCGTCCGCTGACCGCTGACCGCTGACCGCTGACTGCCGACCGCCGGCTGCCGTCCGCTGAGCGCCGACCCGCGCACCGCACCCGCACGCCCCCGCCCCACGAAGGCGGGGGCGTTCCCGTACCCACCCGCCACCCCGCCCGTACCGAACCGACCACACTCCAGCGGAATACCTGCGTCAGCACCCCCGCACCCGGCACAATCCCCGGACGTCACCACCCACCACCCAGCACCCGCGACCCCCCACCCCAGGAGCAGCCGGTGTCACAGCAGGAAATCCCCATCACCCTCACCCCACAACAAGCCGCCGCCGGCGTCGTCATCACCCTCCCCCTGCACAACGGCACCACCGCCGACCTCCGCGTCCCACCCGCCCGCAACGGCCAACTCGTCCGCGCCCAACTCGGCACCACCGAAGTCCTCCTGCGCGTCACCGTCACCGGCGCCCCCACCCCCCAGAAGACCAACCCCCTCGGCTGCCTCGTCGGCCTCCTCGTCGCCGCAGGCCTCATCGCCGGCATCGTCGCCCTCACCAACGACGACGACACGAACAGCAAGACGGCCAACAGCCGCCCCACCCCCACCCACTCGGCCCGCCCGTGGTCACCCGCCCCGCTCCCCACCCTCAACCTCCCCGGCGCAGGCGCCCCCACCAGCGCAGCCCCCGACCCCAGCCCCTACGACGAAGGCACCTGCCTCAACGGCACCCTCCCCGACTCCACCACCGCCACCCGCGTCAACAACGTCGACGAAGTCCCCTGCTCCGCCGCCGACGCCCACTACCGCGTCATCCAGCGCTTCTCCTTCACCTCCGACATGAGCCGCTGCGACGCCAACCCCAAAACCCAGTACGCCTTCTCCCACCGCTACACCCGCAACGGCGTCCCCATCAACGAATACGTCTACTGCCTCGTCGGCATGGGCTCCTACGCCCGCCCCTGACCCGGCTCGGAGGCGGCCCGCAGATCCTTCGGATCAGACCGGCCCGGCGGTCCACGGCCAAGCGGCCTCGCGGCCGGCCTCGATGAAGCCGACCATCCGGAACGCGGCGTCCGTCAGACCGCCGAAGGTGTGCCGATGACGGCCCGCGGGGCCATGAGCAGGCCGGTACCCCGCCAGGTTCCACGTATAGACCGGCACATCGGCCGGAACCGGTTCGGCAGGCCCGCCCGGCCCGTGGGGGGCGGCCTGCTCGTCGGTGACGATCAGGACCCGGTCGTGCGCCCGGTAATGCGCCCGCACCGCCGTCGTGGTCTGCGTGCCTCCGAGGACGTGGAACCGTTTCAGCACCTCCAGCACCGGCTCACCCGGCTCGAACGACACCCTTCGACTGCTCCAGCCGAACTCCACCAGGTCCGCCTGCTCGGCACGCATGGCCAGCGCGGTGCCGAACACCGCCGCCGCGTCCGCCCGCGTCAGCTCCGACCGCTCGGAGACGGTGTCCCAGAACATGGAGTCGGACCGGTCCACCAGGATCAGGGACCGGCCGGGCAGGGACGGCACGTTGGCCAGCGAGTGGCCCAGTGCCCGTTCCAGCGCGTCCGCCCAGCGCCGCGACGGCGCATGCCGGTGGGCGGCCAGATAGCGGAAGGGGAACTGCCGGGACCTGGCGACCTCGGCAGGATCCGAAAGCCGCGCGGCAACCGCGGCCGCGACCTCGTCCGACACCCCCGCCCCGTCGAAGTTCCGCAGGTTCCGCAGGAGTGCCATCGGTCCCATGGACGGGATCACGGCTTCCCAGACGGCAGCGTCCACCGGCCCGTGGAGCCAGCCCGCAACGGCCTCCCACGTCATACCCGCCGCAGCCAGCCGCTCGGAGCCGCCCGGCCCCGTCACCACCGCCCGCCGCACGTCCACGGGCGACTCCATGAGCGCCCGGTGGGCGGTCAACAACCGGTCGGAGACCGGCGGCAGCGCCCGCTCCGGGTGGTGGCGGCGGTCCAGGGCGTACCGGAAGAGCGCACCCTGCCACGGCTTCCCCGGGTCGGGGGAGGCGTGCACCAGGTTCAGCACATCGCCGAAACGGAAGGCCTTGGACGCGGTGTCGTACTTGAGCAGGGACGGGGACGTGTACAGCCGGCGCACGGCGTCGGCGATGCCCCGCTTCACGGGCTGCGGCACGTTCCGCCCGTACGCCGAGACCCAATGCGCGAGCAGCTCACCGGGCTCGTCGGCGCGCTGGAGCACCGAGTCGATCACGGACCGGTTGGACGGACCTTCGAACACCCCGGCCGCGAGCCGGGCCCGCACGTACGCGGCGGCGCCCACCAGGGAGGCCGTACGCATGTTCCCCTCACTGCGGAGCCAGCGCAGCAGGCCGGCCGTCCACACGGGATCCTGGACGGCGAGCTCACCGACGAGGCGGACGTACCGGGCGTCCCGCTCCTCACCGCTCTCGTAGAACGTCCGCTGCGAGACGAAATTGCCGACCGCGAGGAGGAAGAGCTCCTCCCGGGGCTCCCGGACGAAGCCCGCGCCGCCCTGATAGGTACGCAACCCCGGCCAGGCGGGCCCGTACCGGAGCTGTGGCGGAGGCAGGGAGCGGGCGGCCGCCGACACGTGCGGGGCCACGAGCATCTCGGACCAGATCTTGGAAACGCGCGGGGCGTAACGAGGCAGCGAATCCCCCCGGATTCAAAAGGATGGAAAGCCCGACCAAAGGGCCCGAAGGGCCAACGGGGCCACGGGGCCACGGGGCAAGACGATCGCGCCTGCCGAGATCCAAGAGGGCGGCGGCGTCACTTGGTCGTCAGAAGGAAGTAGCCGCAGCCGAGCGCATCGCCAGGCACGATCGCGTCGCCAACCTACAAGCCGCACCGGCCCGCTCACCACTGTTTAAACCCGGGCCCCATCCCTGACCGGAGCTAGTGCTTCGGTCCGACGTGGAGGTCCATGAGCGCCACGGACTCCTTGCGTGCGATGGAGATGTTGTGCTGGTTGGCGCGGGTCCAGCCCACGCCGAGGCGGTCCAGGGTGGTCGTGAGGAGGGCGGTGATGTCCGACGACTTGTTCGTGAAGAAGTAGCGGGGGTACTCGTACCGCTTGCCGTTGCGGACGGTCCAGTCGGTGATCCGGCAGCCGTCGGAGTGGATCAGGCCCCGGACGAAGGCCCAGGGGTGGGCGTCGACCAGAGCCTGCTGCCAGGGCCGCAGGTGGATCCGGCGGTCGTGCTTCTTGCCCGGAGCGTGCTGGGGGAACAGGCAGGTCCAGTGGTTTCCGTAGCTGGTCACGGCCACACAGCCGGCCCGTTGTTGGATGCAGACCCGGTTGTCCGGGTGGACGGCGGTGATCGCGGCCCGGCACAGTTCGATCAGGTCCGGCCAGGCGTCTGCGCAGGCGATGCGCAGGTAATGTCCCCCGCGGGGGTGGGGGCCGATGCAGCCGTCACCCAAGTAGAGGCCGAGCAGATAGACGTAGGCCTCCTGGTCGGCGGGGCCGGAACACTCGGCGCTGCGCACCATGCGGGGGAGCGGTTCGATGCGGATCTGCCAGGCACGCAGTGCGGAGCGGGAGATTCCCGTCTCCGTGCTCACCGAGTTCAGGCTGCGGCCTTGCGCCACCAATGCGAGGGCCTGTCGGCGGGTCGCCATGTCGTACATGCAAGCGACAGTGACTCAAGAAAGCGGCCCCGGATGGCGTAAATGTGGGGCATTCGCTGGAAAGGGTGATGGTCGCGGATTACCACGCGACCATGGAATTTAAGGAAAAGTGCCCCGGGTCGGACTCGAACCGACACTGTATGGGTTTTGAATCCATCGCCTGCTGCCAATTGGGCTACCGGGGCCCAACGAATCGAAGGTTACCCCCGACCCGCTGCGTGTCCACCTTACCGCAGCTAGGTAGGCTCGGGGGAGCTTGTCTGCCCCGCATCGAGGAGCCCACCGTGACCGCCGAGCACGAGTCGACGCCAACGCCCGACGCCGACCAGCCGCACGTTCCGCCGCTGACGACGCGTGTCGTCATCGCCGAGGACGAGGCGCTCATCCGTCTCGACCTCAAAGAGATGCTGGAGGAAGAGGGCTACTCGGTGGTCGGCGAGGCCGGCGACGGGCAGAGCGCCGTCGAGCTGGCCCGTGAGCACCGGCCCGACCTCGTCATCCTCGACGTGAAGATGCCCGTCCTGGACGGGATCTCCGCCGCGGAGAAGATCGCGCAGGAGTCCATCGCGCCGGTCCTGATGCTGACCGCGTTCTCGCAGCGCGACCTGGTCGAGCGGGCCCGGGACGCCGGGGCCATGGCGTACCTGGTGAAGCCGTTCAGCAAGAGCGACGTGGTGCCGGCCATCGAGATGGCGGTCTCCCGTTTCGCGGAGCTGCGTGCGCTGGAGAAGGAGGTCGCGGACCTCTCCCAGCGGCTGGAGACCCGGAAGCTGGTGGACCGGGCGAAGAGCATCCTGCAGACGCAGTACGGGCTGACGGAGCCGGCGGCGTTCCGGTGGATCCAGAAGACGTCGATGGACCGGCGCATGTCGATGCAGCAGGTCGCGGAGGCGGTCATCGAGGACGCCGAGGAGAAGAAGAACGCCGCCAAGGGGTAGTCCGCCCCGTCTGCGTTCACGGCACGCCACGCGTGAGGCCCGCCACCGGCACCGGTGGCGGGCC
>NZ_JBHWJJ010000203.1:0-10375 GCF_042732005.1 Streptomyces sp. NPDC059851
GTGTATAAGAGACAGCACCCACTTCAAGGTCTCCTTGCCGAAGTCGCCGTCTTCCACCAGCGGCCTGCCCTTCCCGGTCCGCTGGGCCCAGTTGTTGACCCCGTGCTGGACGCATCGGACACCAGCGTGGTTACCACTGCCCTGGCTGATGTTCGGTACACCGGGCGCGGCATGCGCCGTGCCGGCCGCGGCCAGGCCGCCGCCGAGCAGTGAAGCGGCGGTGAGGGCGACGGCGGGAAGGATCCCGCGGATGGTCTTGGTCACGTGTGCGTCCCTTCGGATCGTGTGCCTGCAACCCCTGTGGGGGTGGAGGCCGATGAGCTGTGCATGGATGGCCGGCGGTCCGCGTTCCGCTCCGGGCAGGCCCGGTCATGTCAGGCGACGGGACTGCGGCGGGAGCGAGGAGGGCTGTGTCTGCACCCTCCGTCCACCGGCCGGACCGAGTCTTCACGGCCGCTTATTGATAAGCACCCCGTGCACCTGCGACTTTTCAATTCGCCGAGTCCGCCGCTGCCCCGTCGGACCGTCCGGGGGCACGGCTGGAATTCGCGTCTTGTGGGGGATTTTCCGCGTACGTACCGTGGCGGTACTGATCTTGATGCGGCAGGCGTACGGCGGCCGGGGACACACGGACGGGAGGGGAAGTGGGGCGTCCAGAGCGTCCGGTGGATCCGGCGGACGGGCCGGTGCCGCGTTTCGCTCATGCGCTGCGGGCCCTGCGGCAGGAGGCGGGCGGCCCCACCTACCGGGAGATGGCGCGACGCGTGCCCTACTCGGCTCCCGCCCTGTCCACTGCGGCGGCGGGCGAGAAACTGCCGTCCCTGCCGGTGGCGTTGGCCTACGTACGGGCCTGCGGCGCGGACCAGGAACAGCTGCGGCAGTGGGAGCAGTGCTGGCGCGAGGCGGCTGACGAGGTCGCCGCTCTGCCGTCCGCGCTCGACGGGACGGCCGAGCCGCCGTACCAGGGGCTGGCCCGCTACGGACCGCAAGACCGGGAGCGGTTCTTCGGGCGCGACCGGTACGTCGATGACCTGCTGGAACTGGGGCGCCGCTGCCGGTTCACCGCGCTGGTCGGCGCCTCCGGAAGCGGCAAGTCCTCCCTGCTGCGGGCCGGACTGGTGCCGAAGCTGCAACAGGCATGTGGGGTCGGCGAGCGGCCGGCCGCGGTCAGGATCCTCACCCCCGGCGAACAGCCGCTGCGCACCCACGCCACCGCGCTGTTGCCCGCGGGCGAAAGCGCCGACACCTGGATCGTCGTCGATCAGTTCGAGGAGGTCTTCACGCTCTGCCACGACCCCGCCGAGCGCACAGCGTTCATCGATCTGCTCCTCGGGGCTCACGAGCCGGCTGGCCGAGTGCGTGTCGTCGTCGCGGTACGGGCGGACTTCTACGGACGCTGCGCCGAACAGCGCCGCCTCGCCGATGCGCTGCGCGACGCGCACGTCCTCCTCGGCCCCATGACGACGGCCGAGATGCGGGAAGCGATCGTCGGACCCGCCGTGGCCGACGGTCTGATCGTCGAGCGGGCGCTCACCGCTCGGATCATCGGCGAGGCGGCCGGTGAGCCCGGAGCGCTGCCCCTGATGTCCCACGCCCTGCTGGAAACGTGGCGCCGACGCAAGGGACGGACCCTCACCGTCGCCGCGTACGAGGCCGCCGGGGGGATGCACGGCGCGATCGCCAACACCGCCGAACGCGTGTACGCCCAGCTCGCCCCGCAGCAGGCCGTGCTCGCCCGGCGGATCATGCTCCGTCTGATCACTCCCGGGGAAGGAGCCGAGGACACCCGACGCCCCGTCCACCGTGCCGAACTCGACCTGGTGGAGACGGGCGTGCCCACCGCCCCGGCCACGGCGGCCACTGCCGACACGGCGGCCACTGCCGACACTGCCCGGGACGCAGCCCCGGACACGACGGAGATCCTCGAACACCTGGCCCGAGCCCGGCTCATCACCCTGGACGACGGTACCGTCGACCTCGCCCACGAAGCCCTCATCACCTCGTGGCCCCGTCTACGGAGCTGGATCGAGGAGGACCGCGACCGCCTCGTCACCCACCGCCGACTCACCGAAGCGGCCCGCACCTGGGAGGAACTCGACCGCGACACCGGCGCCCTGTACCGCGGGACCCGGCTGGCGATCCTGCGCGACTGGGCGTCCCGTGACGGGAGCAGGGACGAACTCAACACATCGGAGCGCGACTTCCTCGATGCCAGTATCGGCCTCGCAGGAAAGGAGCGGACCGCCGCCCTCCGCCGCAACCGCAACCTGCGGCTTCTCTCCCTCGGTCTCGCGGTGCTGCTCCTCATCGCCGCGGGCGTCGGTACCATCGCCGTCCGCCAGCGCTGGGACGCCGAACAGGAACGGCAGCTCACCCTCTCCCGCCAACTGGCATCCCAGGCATTGGGCCTGGCTCCGTCCCGGCCGGCGCTGGCGAAGCTCCTCAGCGTGCAGGCGTTCCGTACCGCACCGACGCCCGAAGCACGGGGCGCCCTGCTGACGATGTCCACGTACCAGTACCACCAGGCCGAGCTCACCGGCCACACCGACGCCGTCTCGCAGGCGGTCTTCAGCCCCGACGGTAGAACGCTCGCCTCCGTCAGTCGCGACCGCAAGCTCATCCTGTGGGACGTGCAGGGCCGCAGACGGACGGCCGACCTCACGGGGCACGCCACATGGCTGAGAACGGTGGCGTTCAGCCCCGACGGCAGGACGCTCGTCACCGGTGGCGACGACAACAACGTCGTGCTCTGGGACATGCTGACCCGCAAGCCCGCGGCGACCCTGTCCGGCCACACGGAGCAGGTCAAGAAGCTCGCGTTCGGGCCGGACGGTCGCACCCTCGCCTCCGCTTCCGCGGACGGCACCGTGATCCTGTGGGACCTCGGCCCGGATGCCAGGGGCGGGACCCGGCGGGTCACCCTCGCCGGGCACCGGGGCAACGTGAATTCCGTGGCCTTCGCCCCCGACGGCGCCACCCTCGCCACGGCCGGCGCGGACCGCACGGTCGCGCTCTGGGACGCGGTGACCGGAGGGCAGCAGGCGGTGCTCGCCGGCCACACCGATTCCGTCGAGGGCGTGGCGTTCCATCCTGACGGCCGGACCCTGGTTTCCGTCGGGAACGACCAGAAGGTGATCACGTGGGACGTCGGCCGACGTGCCCCGACCGCCACGCTCACCGGCCACACCAGCGCCGTTCGGGCCGTCGCCTTCCACCCCGACGGGCACGCCTTCGCCACTGCCGGGCACGACAGGACCGTCATCCTCTGGGACACGGCCCGCGGCACGCGCCTCGCCACGCTCACCGGGCACGTCACGAACATCTACGGCCTGGCCTTCGGCCCGGGGCCCGAACCCCTGCTGGCGTCGGCGGGCGAGGAAGGCACCGTCACGCTGTGGGACCCGGCCCGCATCGCCCTGGCCGGGCACAGCAACCGCGTGAACAAGGTCGCCTTCAGCGCGGACGGCGCCACCGTGGCAACGGCCAGCGACGACCGGACCGCAGTGTTGTGGAGCACCCGCCGCCGCAGCCGGACGGCCGTTCTCGACGGTGGCACCGGACCGGTCAACTCGGTGGTTTTCAGCCCGGACGGGCGGACTGTCGCGACGGGGACGGGGACGGCCGCGCACCCGCCGCGCGCGGGGGACCACACCCTCACCCTGTGGCCCGCGCCGCTCGACCCGGCTCCTTCCGCCCCTGTCGGAGCCGTGCTCACCGGCCACACCGACCGAGTGCTCGACGTCGCCTACAGCCCGGACGGGCGGACCGTGGCAACCACGGGCGCCGACGGCACGATCGTGCTGTGGGACCCCCAGCACCGCGACCGCCTCACCACCCTCAGCCACGACGCTGCCCGGGCGTCCGCCGGGCCGGTATCCGCCCCTGAACGAGGCGTCAACGCGGTGGCCTTCAGCCCCGACGGGCACACCCTGGCTTCCGCGGGGCACAACGGCATCACGGTCCTGTGGGACGTGGCCGAGCGCACCCCCCGGCTCTCCCTCACCGGCCACACCGGGTCGCTGCGTTCCGTCGCCTTCAGCCCTGACGGCCGCACGGTGGCCACCGCGGGCATCGACCAGAAGATCATGCTGTGGGACGCGGTGCGCGGGACCCGCCTGGCCACGCTCGACGGCGACGCATTCGTCCTGGCCGTGGCCTTCGGCCCCGACGGCCGAACCTTGGCCACCGCCAGCGCCGACACGTCGGTCGTGCTGTGGGACGTCCCCCGGCGACGCCAGTTGGCCACGCTCACCGGCCATACCCGCCAGGTGAAGTCCCTCGCCTTCAGCCCGGACGGCGCCGCGCTGGCCACCGCAGGCGTCGACGGCACCGCCGTCCTGTGGAACACGGACGCCGAACGCACGGCCGCGGAACTGTGCTCCACGGTCGCCCGCAGCCTCACCCGCGAGGAATGGGCCCGCTTCGCGCCCGAGGCCCCCTACCGACCCACGTGCCACCCGGCTCCGTGAGCCGCCGGCTGACCCGCGCGGCAGGCTCAGGACTTACTCGCGGCAATCCGCTACGCCCTCCGGTGGTACGGCACAGCCGAGCCGATCGGCGCCGTACACAGAGAGTCCCGATTGCGTCGCGTGCCAACTGGACGACGCTTGTCGTCCTCGCGGCGCAGACTCTCGGCGACGGTGTGGTCGCGGCGAGCCCAGTCGCGCATGGCAGTCATCCCCCAACGCATTGGCGAGCGACTCGACCAGCACCGTCTCCGCACCGCCCGCGGCCAGCGCCCGCAGTCACTCCTCGACCCACTTCTCACACGGTGTGCGCAATGCGCCCAACTGTGGCCCAACTCACCCTGATTGACCCGTTGTACGGGGCCGTACAACGGGTCTAGGCTCGCGTTGTACGGCATCGTATAACCCGAGAGAGGACACCGTCATGTCATTCGGTTTCGTTGCCTTCCACTACCCGGCCCCCGAGCACGTCGAAGAGTTCGTAGCCGAGTGCCACCAGGTCGCCGAGGCGATGCGGCAGCAGCCGGGTTTCCTGTCCGTCGGGGTCTGGGTCACCCCGGACGGCGCTGCCGTCGTCACCACCGGCGCGTTCGAGTCCGAGGACGCCTTCCGGGCGACGGCCGACCTCGCCCGCGAGATGGGTGCGACGCCCGACGGCCTGAGCGACCTGGAGGTCAGGCCCCGCGAGGTCCACTTCCTCGTGTCGCGGTAGGAACGCCGCAAAGCACGGCAGGCCACGCCACTGCTCGAAGCAGTTGGTGCACTGCTTGACGGTGTCGCTGCTCGTAGAGGCGCGGCGGGCAGCGACCAGTGGCACCTGCGGACACACACGGCACAACCGGCCCCGACAGCTCCAAGGAGCTGTAACGACGGCTGCTCGCACGCGTAGCCGACGCGGCGTCCAGGGACCCCGGCCAGGAACCGCCCTCCGCGACGCACAGGGCACTCCACCACGTAACGCAGCGCAGCCACCCGCCGAACAGCCAACCGCTACCACCACGTCCCACATTCACGCGGACTGGCAGTGTTCACTCGTCGTAGTGCTCACCGTCCTCGCCCTGGACGCGCGCACCCAGAACCCCGGCTATCTCCCGCATCTTCCTGAGCAGAACCTCATCCGGGTTCTTCACCACGACCCGTCCTTCCCGCCAATCCAACCAGGCGCCGTGAGCGTCGCGTGCGGGGTGGGTGACCATCTGTGCCAGCCACTCGTGCCGGTAGTCCAACCCCGCATCCTGGCCACGCGGCGAGGCCTGGGCCACGCGAACCATCTCCAGTGTGGAGTCGGCAGCGACCACCGCTGCCCACTCCTGCGTGGTGATCAGCTCACCCTCTTCCTCCCACCACGGCGTACGCCGGGTGATGTGCACCTCATAGCCCATGCCCGCCAGGGTAAGCGGCACGGCTGACACCACCGACGCGATCACGAAGTCGCACCTCGGTACGGGCTGTTACTCGATCGGCTACGCCGAACGGTGGGGCACAGTCCGCAGCAAAGGCCTTCCTCGGGCGCTGGGTGGGCGGGGTGTCGCTGGTTGCAGCCCCTGTGCTGCTGACGGCTGGAGTCACGCTGCGGCACCCGCAGATCAGCGGACTCGTCCAACGACCCGGCCCGCTCCGAGCGGCGGGCCGCGGCACCTGCCGCGATCGACCTGTGACTGGAATCCCAGGATGGTTCCGACGCCGTGCTCCGGGGCGCTGCGCTCCTCCCGGCTCCCGGGCTGAAGCACGGGCTTGAACTGGGTGCCATCCGCCCGATGTCCCTGCGTTGGAAGCACGGACGGCGGGCGACGGCGAGGGCCGGCGGCGAGTCGGTACGGGCGCCGGCCGCGCGTTGGTGAACGCAGGCGATGGTGGCGGCCGTCAAGACGCCCCCGTCGACCTCCCGGGCCGCGTCGATCTCGGCCTGGGCCTGTTGGGACAGCACTCCGCTCCCGCACCGCCAGACCCCGCCCGCCTCACATCCGACGAGGGTCCGGCGGGGTGGCGCTCCCGTCAGCTCCACTGGGGATCGGCCAAGGAGGTGACCGGTACGGGCTTGCCGATGACAGCGAAGGGAATGAAGAAGCCGACCTGGCCGATCGCGGCCACCAGAGTCGCCAGGGCTTTGTCGTCGTAGTGCTCAGTAGCCTGCGCGTAGAGCTCGTCAGAAACCAGTTCACCTCGGGCGGACGGCTGCCAGACCGCCTCCACCAGTGCCAGGGCTGCGCGTTCGGCGTCTGTGAAATAGGGGGCGTCCTGCCAGGACGCCACCGCCGAGATCCGCTCCTCCGACTCCCCCGCCTTGCGCAGGCTGCTGGAGTGCAAGACGGTCAGGTAGGTGCTGCGCACGATCTGCCCGGCTCGCAGGTGGACCAGGCTGATCGTCGTGCGCGGAATCGAGCGGTTCCCGACCACCCGGAACAGACTCGCGCTGACCTCGGCCATCTCCGGAAGCAATGCAGCCGGGTCCTGCATACGCGGAACAGCAGTGTCAGTCATCATCGTCTCCCTCAGAACCAGTGGGCCGCCGCCTGCTGCCGCGGCCTACACCGCACTGACGGAGCCCGGCGCAGAAATGTGACAGGACAGCCGAAGGAAAATGTCGTCTTGCTGATGGCTTGTAAACCTGGCACTTCCTCCACCCGCGCCGAGGCACAGCCGCCTGGACCGCAGCCCTTCGGCGGCCGCACCGAGGAAGAACATGCGGCACGCAGACGTACCGCCGCCGACCGGGCCGCCGAAGGACCCCAGCAGCATCGGGATGTCGAGCCAGGCTCGGGACACGGGGCATGTGTGCGGTATCGCCCGGCTGCGCGTACGCGACCGACCAGCTCGCCGGACTTCGGCCGCTGCCGCGGGTGGAGGCGGCTGGAGGTGCCGGCCCGCTCCTCGAAGACGACCCGTTCCTCCAGCCCGACTTCGTGACGGACGAGGTTCCGGCGGTCGGTCGACACCCGCTCGTGGACCAGGCTGGCCACGCCGCTCCCCCATCCCGGTGGTCGCATTCGACCAAGTGGCATGTGGCGCTCTGTCCCCCCCCCCCGGTACATGGGGCGCAGCGTCGGCGCAACAAGGTCCACCAACAGCGTCAGGATGTGCTGAACACTCAGAGGGGGGGCTGTCCGGGACAGGTCCCGGACAGGTCCCGGACAGCCATTTCCTTGTGAACGACGGGTTGTCGCGTGAGGCTCTGCAGCGTCTGTTGGTTCCAACGAGAGGAAGCAACGTGCGGAAGCTCTACGCGATGGGCGTCGTGGCTGCGACGGCTGTCTTGACGATGGTCCCCGTGTCGACGGCGCAGGCGGTAGCCACGAACGTCCAGAGCCCGGGCAACATGGCCGGGGGCCGCTATGAAAGCTCGATCGACATGTTGTCGATGTGGGACAACTCCGAGATCGAAAACAATTATGTGCGGCTGCGGGTCACGAACGTGACGCGGAGTGACCTCAAGGTCTACACCCACGACGGATCGCCCATCTACAACAATCGGAAGGACGTCCGGATACCTTCGACGTGGCGGTCCGGTGACAAGATCACTTTCTCCGTCTGCTCGGTAGACCGTTACGACGGGAGTGCCAGCTGCTCGAGGACTGCAACGGCCTGGGTGTAGCAGGCCGCGCATGCGAGGGGGCCGCACCAGCCTTCGCTGGTGCGGCCCCCGTCCCTTGGAGAGTGCAAGCAGGCAGAAGCGCAGCGCAGACGCGAAGGCTGCAAGATCCGCCGCTTCCGGCTCGTCCTGAGTGAGGCCCTGTTCCAGGCCAGACTGCGTTTGGCTCGTTGGCGCTGACGGGCCCGACCGTTCGGCGTGGTCAAGTCGACTGCGGGACTTCGGCGGTGGGCACCATGCACCGCCCACTCGGGCACGGAACGGTCCCGGCCGTCGAGGACACCGGACGCCCCGGCAGGGCCCAGCACGGCGGGGCACCGGTCCGTCAACGGGCGCGGAGGACCGCACCGGACTGGCGTTCTCGACCGGCTCCCCCGGGGCATTTCGCAGAACCACCTCCTGCTACTTGCCGAACGTGCCTGAGCACCGAGCATGCGCCCGACCTGCGCCCGAGCCCGTCGCGGCCGTGGCTCCGCTGGGGCGTTCCGCACGGCGCGCTGCAGGACGAGTTGTTCCCCGCACTGTGCACTGGCCAGCTCACCGGCGGCCCGGGGGCGGTCGGCGCCCCAGCTTCAGGGAGTGGTGCCGCCCCACGTGACGCCGCAGAGAGCCACACACGGCACGAGATGTCCGTCCACAGGCTGGCACTCCCGGCTCCCCGCCCTCCGGACTCAGGACGGGGCCGACCGGGGACCATCGGCCACGTGCGCAGGGGAACCGCCCGACCTGCGTAATCGTCGGTTACGGATGTGACTGAAGTGACGCCCACGCTGCCTGCCGACCACCGCGAACTGATCTCCGACCTGTCCGGGATCGTCAGCGACTACCCCTATGCAGATCCTGAATTGACCCTGACCGTCCTCGCCGACGACGCGGCGGAGGCGTTCGGCCGCGACGCCACCCTGGAGGGCCGCCGGGAGCGGACCGGGTACACGATCCTCCTGCATGCCACCTGCTGGTACGTCTCCGCACGTATCTTCAGCAAGTCCCTGTTCGCTTCGTACATGGGGGCCTTGGACGGGTTGCGTGCGCAGTTGGACCGGGCCTCCTGCGCCTGCCCGGCCGGTGCCCACCCTGCGGACCTGGACTCGGAGTACGAGGTTGAGGCCGGGGTGAGCATGCTGACCGAGGCCGGACGGGCCGTTTTCGCCGAGGACTACGGTCTTGATGAGGAGGAGCTGGCGGCGTTCGACTGCGAAGGGTTCCTCGCGGACCTCGTCGATGAGGCCCTGGGCCGCTTGCACGAGGCGCACCAGGAGCTCTTCGGCAGCATCGACGTCTCCCATCTGGACGCGCAGTTCGTCCGGGACGACGGCCGCGTCGACGTCGTCGCCATGCAGGAGGCGATCAGCCGTAGCTGGGAGGACAACACCGGCCCGGTCGCTCTGTGGTCCGCCCGCCGTTGGCTCACCGGGCAAGTGCGGGACGAGGAGCGGATCGGCGTGTTCCTGTGCCTGTGGATGGGCATCGCCCAGACGTACGCGGGTCTGCCACCCTCGTACGCGCGCGACCTGGCCGCCGCGCTCGCCACCATCGACCTGGACGTCTCCTGCGAGCATCCGCAGCACCCCTGGTCCACCGCCGATTCCACCGTGCAGTCCCGGTACCGCGCGGTGGTCCACCTGTACGCGCCGGACGAGCACCCCGACACCCCCGTGCCCGCCGAGTTCTCGGCCCGCGAGCTGTGGGAGTGCCCGGTGCAGTACGCCCAGCTGGCGCGGAAGGCGAAGGCAGACCTTGAGGCATGGCGGACCATGCGCGGCGGCGACGACGAGGACTGGGAGAACTGAGCGGTACGGGCACCGTGTTGCCCGACGGGAGCAGCTGGTGGAACTGTCGTGCTTACGAGGCAAGTTCTGCTCTGTCTCACCGCTCGTTCGGATGCGCTGTTCGAGCTGGCTGACACGGTTCTGAGCGGTGACGGGCCGGTGAGATCACTGGCCGGGCTGTTGCCGGTGGGGCGAGAACTGCCGCCCTGGTCTCGGTGCTGCTGCCGCAGGCCCTCGGTGGTCGGTTGGTCCTGGCCGTCGATCACGTGCTGGCTGCAACTCGATGGCCCGTGATCACCGCAGCGAATCCTGTGTCACAACCGGGAGGTGTCGTCAAAGTGTCAGGCCCGCAGGGTGGCTCCGTGCCTGGTCGGCTGCCACTGCGGTGTAGACGGTCGGGGCCACCTGACCGAGCTGTGGGTGGCTCGGCCGGCGTCCGCCCATGGCGAGCTGTTCCGGCACCGCCGGCGAGCCACGTCTCTCGGCCCTGGCGGTGGTTCTGGGCGGCGCGACGTACGGCGTCGGCGGGGGGTGAGCATCAGCCTCACGGG
>NZ_JBHWJJ010000204.1:0-10361 GCF_042732005.1 Streptomyces sp. NPDC059851
CCGCAGAACCCGCCGTCAACGCGTGTGACCCGTCCCCGCGCGGCTAAACCCGTTCCGGACTGGTTCCTGAACCGCCGTCACCGCCGACGCACCGCGCCCCGTCGCACGCACCGGTGCATGAACCGGCCGTGCGGAAGCAGACGAAGCACATGGAATGCACGCTGTACGACGAACGGACCGGCCGCACCGACTCCGTGCGGTGCGGCCTTGGGGACGACGCCTGCCAGGTCGTCCTCAAGGAACTGCGCGCGCTGGGACCGCACCGGTTCGGCTGGGTGCGGCTGGTCGACCCCACCGAAGCCGAACTCGTCAGCCTCGCCGGGGAGCTCGGCCTGCACCCCCTGGCCGTCGAGGACGCCCTCCAGGCACAACAGCGCCCCAAGAGCGAGTACTTCGGCGACGTGCTGACCATCGCCCTGAAGACCCTGTGGTACGTCCCCCGGGGCGACGCCGTCGAGACGGGCCAGCTGATGCTCTTCGCCGGCCCGCGCTACGTGCTCACCGTCCGCCACGGACCGGTCGACCCGGCCGCCGAGGCCGCCCGTCGCCTCGACGAGGAGCCGGCCCTGCTCCGCTACGGTCCGCTGGCCGTGGTCCACGCCGTACTCGACGTCGTCGTCGACGCGTACGGGGACGCCGCCGGCAAGGCCCGCGCGGCCCTGACCCGTCTGGAGGACAGCGTGTTCTCCCTGGCCCGTACCGACGTCACCCAGGACATCTACTCGCTCAAGCGCGAGGTGCGCGAGTTCCGCGACGCCGTACGTCCCCTGGTCCCCGTCGTCCACGGCATGCTGAACCGCGGCGAGGAGCCGTACCCCGCCCAGGCGCTGCCGTACTTCCGCGACGTCGCCGACCACCTCGTCCGCACCGACATCGAGGTGCGCACCCTCGACGAGCTGCTGAACGCCGTCCTCGACGCCCAGCAGGCCCGAGTGGCGTCCTGGCAGAACGACGACATGCGGCGCATTTCGGCATGGGCCGCCATCTTCGCCGTGCCCACCATGGTCGCCGGCGTGTACGGCATGAACTTCCAGCACATGCCCGAACTCGGGTGGAGCTACGGCTACCCCCTCGCCCTCGGCCTGATGGCAGCCGCATCCGGGGCCCTCTACCGGGCCTTCCGCCGCAACGGCTGGCTCTAGCCCGGCCGCCCGGCCGCCCGGCCGCCCGTCACCCGGACCGGACGAAGGCGGTGATCTCCGAGAGGGCCGGCCGGTAGTGCCGCCTGCCGGCTCGCCGTGGGTCGGACCCGCCGCGTACGGGGTGGGCGCGGGGCCGGCGGGGCCAGCCACTGCCCGAGGGAGTGGGAGACGACGGTGTGCAGACACACCAGCTGCTTCGTAGGCCTGCGTGCCGCTGGGCAAGCCTGGCTCGCCCACGGGGGAGTGGTTGCTGGGACGTGCCGTCACCGGTGAGGTTTCCGGTGGGTGAGTGGTGAGTTCTCCCAGCCCCTTGGCCTGCTGCTCGTGGTGCTTAAGATCCCCGAATGAAAATCGAACTGTCTGACGTACTGGACGAACTGGTCGAGCTGCAGGAAGCCGAAGACGAAGCGCGCGCCGAGGTGGATCTCCTTCAGGAGGAACTCGGCGACGTGTCCCAGTGGACCGACGAGCAGAGCGTGGCCTGGACGAACGCGTGGGAAGACTGGCGTGTGCCCACCGAGGAGCTGGACATGGCCCTGAACTACTACGCGGAGAAGATCGGTCGGGACCGCGGCGAGCTGGAGGCTGAGGTGCGGAAGGCTGCAGGCCTCGATCCGCTGCCGGTCGAAGACTGACGAGCCGCTGGCGGCGAGACCTGACGGGCGTGGAGTCGGGCCACGAAGCGGGAAAGGCCTTTCGGCGAAGGCGCGTGCCTCGGTGGTGCGGTGGTGGAAGGCGAGGGTCGTGTCCTGAACGGTGTGCGGCCGTCGTCTCCGGGAGCCCCGTCTGCAGTTCGGCGCGCTGCTCCCGGCGCAGCGCGTTGGGGCTCGCTCTCGTTGAGGCCTTGTTGCATGAGGCGGTCGTATTCGAGCCAGTGTAGGAACTGCACTGGTAGCTGGCTCGCTGGTTGCCGCCAACCCCACCGCCGCTAGGAGCGCAAAGCCCGAACACTCCCCGGCCTCCCGCGCCATGGCGGCCACCCTCATCTGCTGCTGCCGTCGCCTGAATCGGTGAACGCCAGCTCAGCACAACGCCTGCGGCCTGCGGCAGTATGGTCCAAGTGAGCGAATCATCTGCGCAGGTACGCGACGCAGCCCGACTCTGGGACGAACACCGTCATGCGCCCTTCCCCGACAGTCTCCGCGGCGCCGAGGGGGGTACAGACCTGTGGCTGCTCGACTTGTACACCGCTGGCTGCGTCGTCACGTGGCTGGACAATGGCGGCACTCTCGACGCGGAGAACAGCCGCATCCTGCAAAGCTGCCTCGAAGACCTGCAACAAGTCATCCCGGAGATCAATGAGCCTGCAGCAGCTCAGTACTACCAGCGGTTGCACCAGCTCGCCCTGCTCGTGGCAACGAACCTGGCCGGCACCAAATGAGACGGCTTCAACGGGGCGAAGGTGGACCGGCATACGCGCGGCGTGTCATCCCCCGCGTCAGTCGGGCCTTCACCTTGCCCTGGTGGGTTTCGCGGCGGGGACGACCGGGGCGCAGCGACCGGCGACCACCCGGCCTCCGCTCCGTGGCGCAATGGCGCAAGTGTGATTCCTGTCGGCTGTCTCCCGTGGTGGCCGGGAGTGCCGTCGGGCGGGGGACGGTGCCGCGCGGCTCGGAGCCGATACGGCACCCACGGGTCGACCAAGTCGTGCCGCGGCACCGGGTCTCGCAGACCGGGCCGGCCCACTCAGAGCATCCGCTCAGCTGTCGCCGCCCGTGCTCGCAGCGTGTCAGCCTCCTCGTGGCGTCCCCAAGAGGTCAGGATTTCTGCCCTGTATTCCATGGCGTACCCGTCGCCCAGCTCCTCGGCGCGCAGGAACGCCTTCACGGCCCGCTCCAAGTCACCGCAGTCCCGGAAAGCCACGCCCAGCGCGGTGATCGGGAAAGCCTCGTCCTGTGCGAGGATCACGGGCGCCCAGCGCTCGACACCAGCCGCATCGCCACGGTCGAGCGCCTGCTTGACGAGGCCCAGCATGGCGTCCGGATCGCCGAGCTCCGCGGCCCTTTCCCAGATCACCTGCGCGCGGTTCAGGTCGCCGGCCACCGTGTGCAGCATTCCGAGGTTGAATCCGGCGATCACGTTCCCGGCTGCCCATGCCCGACTCCACCAATACAGCGCGCCATCCCGGTCCCCCCTCGCACCCAGGACCGCCGCCAGGTTCCCCATCGCCACATCGTCACCCAGCTCCGCCGCAACCGTCAGCTCGGCCAGTTCCTCGTCCGGCTTCGACCGCCGACGGAACCACCAAGCCATCAACAACCACCTCGGCAGCACAGCTGCACCGATCCCCGGAATGCGGGCGAGCGCACGTCTCTCACCCGGCGATCATGCCAGTCCACACCCAGGACAGCGGACGCGAGGGTGGGGCTCGTGGGGATGACGAGGTCGACCTGTCGACCCGGCCCTGCTCCTGGCGGACGCACCACCTGACTCCGTCGTCCAGCTCCCGCCGACGCAGGCCCGCCCCGACCTGGCGGCGCTGGCGGAGCACCCGTTGGGCTTCGACGTGGACCAGCTCGCCGCCGGTCCACCGGGATCGGGGGGTGTCATCCGACGAGCCTGCCAGCAGCCACTGACCACGCTCGGCCCCCGGCTCCGGCCGGCTAGAAGAGGCCGGCGCGCATGTGCTCCACGAGGTGTTCGAGGATCTCCCGCAGCCACGGGCTGCGGGCGGCCGGCAGCCGCACCAACGTGTTCCGGAAGGTCCCCGAGTCGGCCCGGAAGGGGTAGTGGGGGTGTGGCGGGGGCGGGTCGTCGCGCAGGACGCCGTCGGGCATGCCGCCCGATGCGGGGACCGGCAGGTGCGGTGCGGGCGGGAAGGCCAGCCACTGCCACACCCCGAACGGCAGCGGCACCCGGTACACCGAGTCGGCGGGTCCGGCCGGGTCGGCCGCACCGGCCGGGGCCCAGGTCTCTCCCGTCTGCGGATGCACCGGGACGAGGAAGATGCCGGCGTCCGTGTCGGGGGCGGGCCGCCCCGGTCCCGCCAGGACCGCCCGCCGCGGCGGTAGACCCGCGGGTAGCGGAGCCGCGGGTATCAGGGCGTCGAGGGCGCGTTGGAACACCTCCGCGGTCAGGCCGCCCGGTACGGTCACCGGCCGGCCCTCCGAGGCCGCCAGCAGGTGCGCGAGCGCCCGTCCGGCAGCCGCTTCCCACTTCGGGCTCCACGACCACCAGTGCTCCGTCCCCAGCAGCGACCCCCAGGAGGCGATCGGCTCGAACGGCGGCGTTCCGCTGCCCTCTGCCGGCAGCTCCGCCCAGGAGAGCGGGAGCGGTGCGGCGCCGCCACCGCGGACGGGGACCGGAACGCGGCGGACGGCGTTCGGCGTGAACCACACGGCCTGCCAGAGCGAGCAGTCGTCGATCCGGCTCGCGACCGGCAGGCCGCACGCCCCGCACGCCATGTTGGGGCCGTCGCCCCCGTCGAGGCCGCAGCAGTAGCCGCCGGCCGCCTCCGGGATCAGTACCGTGCCACGGGCGTCGCCGGGCGCGATGACGATCGCGCCGGCCTCGCCGTCGGACAGGACGGGGACCGGCGCGTAGATGCCACGGGCCGCCGCCTCCTCCGGATCGACCTGGTCCCAGGTACGCCACGGCGGCCCGGAGGGTTCCGGGTCCACGGCGAACGTGCCCGGTTCCATGAGCACGGGGAGTTGGATCCCGTTCCCGTACTTCTGATGGGCGTGGGCCGGCAGGACGACCCGGGACAGCGGAACGGTGAGCTCGGCACCGCACCCCGCACACACAACGACGAACAAACATCCTCCGCTCACGAAGCAGACGCATCGTCGCAGCTCAACTCCGCCCGAGCAAAGCGTTTTCGCGCTGGCGCCGTTCGCCGCGGCCCGGGTGCTGCCGGTCGGGGCACTCCACCCGTCGCACGGCTGCGGACGCGGTGGCCCGACCGGTCGGTCCGGGGCGCGGCCGGCAGGGTGTTGGTTGGTTGATATGGGCACCACCCACCGGCTTATTCGTGTCATCTGCCAGTACGGCCGCCGGACATGGGCGGAGGAGACTTCTGCCACCGCCGCGACCGGCGCTCCTCCGCACTCCGGATGGCGCGGCGCGGCCGGCCACGTACGGGACGAAGCACAGAGGGGGCGGCACGTGAGCGTGCAGCAGCAGTACGACGGCATCGGCGAGGCGTTCGAGGGGTTCAAGTCCCTGCCGCTGATCCGCTACGGGGAAGTGCCGAGCTTCCTCGACATGGTCGGGGACGTGAACGGCAGGTCGGTGCTCGACGTGGCGTGCGGCACCGGCTTCTACAGCAGGGAGTTCAAGCGCCGCGGAGCCACGGACGTGTTCGGCGTCGACATCTCCGTCGAGATGATCGCCGCCGCGCGGAGGATCGAGGAACAGGATCCGCTGGGCGTGCGCTACGAGGTCGGCGACGCGGCCGAACTCGAGCAGCTGGGGCAGCCGTTCGACATCGCGCTGGCGGTGCAGTGCCTCAACTACGCCGAGGACATCGCGGAGATGGAGCGCATGTGCCGCAACATCCACCGGAACCTGGTTCCGGGCGGCGAGTTCTTCGTGTTCGCCCAGAAGCCCGACTACCGGTTCGACTGCACTTCCCTGGACAAGTACGGCTTCCGCTGCGAGCCGACGGGCGAGGAGCGGGAGGCCGGCCCGCGGGTACGGGTCACCGCCCTCCTCGATCCCGAACCGATCAGCATCCTCGGCACCGTCCCGCGCCGCGAGGTGTACGAGGAGTGCCTGCGGGGAGCCGGGTTCACAGAGCTGGAGTGGGTTCCGCTGCGGGTGTCCGAGGCCGGCATCCGCGAGTACGGGGCGGAGTTCTGGGCGGACCTCCTCGCGCACCCGCCGCTGGAGATGCTGCGCTGCCGCGCCTGACGGGCGGCCCCCGGGTATGACTCCCCCTGGGAGTGGAAGGACGAGGACGAGTACGCCCACCTCCGCAGGCTCGGCGTCATCACCGACGCCGAGCACCGGGCCGTGACCAGCGCCCGCGAACAGGTGCTGGTGATGCTCTCCGAGCGCTCCGGGGTCTTCGCGGAGGGGGAGACGGGGGCTGGGCCCGGTGGCGCTGGGACAGGACGTGGCCGGCGCCGCGCTTGCCCGATCCGGCGGGAGCCGCCTGAGTCAGGACCGCCGCGGATCGGCACCACCGGGTACGGGCGCATGCCCGTGACCCTCCGGCGGGAGCGCAACGGCCGGCCGCAGTGTGTGCGGCCGGCCGGGGTCGAGGGGGACGGGGCGGGTTTCAGGAAGCGTTGGCGCGGGCCGAGCCCGTGCTCGTGCCGTCGGCGTTGCCGAGGAAGCAGGTGACCGTACGGTCGCCGAGCGTCCAACTGGACGCCTGCGGGTAGTAGTAGAACACCTCGAGCGTCTTCGGCAGCTTCGAGGCGTCCCCGCCCACGTAGTCGGCCAGCGCCTTTCCGCCGCACTTCTCCTCGGCGCTCGCGACGACCTTGTCCGTGCCCGGGAACGCACCGCCGTCCAGGGTGAACACGGCGTACACCTCGCCCTCGTGGGGCTGATCGCACGGCACGGTCCGCACCGACTGGCGGGCCTCGGTGCCGTCCGATTCCTGCGTCTTCGCCAGGTCGTCCTCGGTGTTGAAGCAGTCGCCCTTGCGGATGTCCTTGACATCGCTGCGGCCCGGCGTGGTGACCTGCCCGCCGGTGTCACGCCGCGGGGTCGGGCCGTCGTCCAGCGCACCGGACAGTCCGAGGACGAGCATGGTCGCGTAGAACGCGATCGTCACTCCGTGGATGACGATGGCCGCGACGGCCAGCCCCTTGCCCTTCTCGCCGCCCTTGCGGATCTGCGAGAGGGCGACGAGGCCCAGGACCAGCGGAACGAGCGGGATCGCGCAGACCAGCGACATCACGAACGCCACGACGGCGGTCACGTTGGTCTTCTGCGGCTGCGGCGGGTACCAGCCCTGCGGACCGCCGTACGGCGCCCCCTGCCCGGGCAGTCCGGGCTGCCCCGGGTGGCCGGGCTGACCGTACGCGCCCGGCTGGGGGTACGGCTGCTGGTACGGCTGCGGGGACGACGGCGGCTGCGGGGGTATCGACATGCGTGTGGTGCTCCTCTAGAGGGTGGACATGGCCAACAGCCGGGCGGAACCGCCGCCGGGTGGGGACTGGTGGGCGGCTGATGTTCGACCAGCCGCGCCCAAGTATCACCCGGCCGGAAACCGGCTCCCGCCGGTGTACCGGCCCGGAACGACGCCCACCTCCGCTGGCGGCATGCCGGCGGCGTCAGGCTGGGGCCGTTCAGAAGGCCTCGCCGGCCGTCGTTGAAGCCGTGCTGCGCCGGTGTCGGCACGTCGCGGACGTGCGGGAACGCCCCCGACGCCCCCTCGAACGCCCGGGGCAGGACCCGCGCCCCCGGTTCCAGCGGGCAAACGGGCTTCTCCTCACCCGGCTCCGTCAGGGCGGCCAGGAGACGGCGGGAGTGCCCTGGGTGTGCTCCGCCGCCCCGGTGCACTGGGGCGGCGGACCGGTGGGCGGCGGGCACAGGCCGACGAGGGCGTTGAAGGCGTCGGAAGCGGAGGGGGCGTCCGGGCGGTCACGGCACGGTTCGCTCCAGGTGGCGCCGCTGCCGCCCGAGGGCGGGGTGGGGGAGGGGCCGTGCCGACCGGTCGGTCAGTCGCCGCCCTGCATGACTTCCCTCGCCCGCCGCTCCATCTCCTCCTCCGGGACGTCCTCCACGTGCGAGGCGAGGCTCCAGCGGTGGCCGTAGGGGTCCTCGATCTGGCCGGTGCGGTCGCCGTAGAACTCGTTCCGGACGGGGCGCAGCTCCTTGGAGCCCCGGGCGAGTGCCGCGGCGAAGACGGCGTCGACGTCCTCGACGTAGACGTGCAGGGTGACGGGCGTGCCGCCGACGGACTTCGGTGAGCGGAAGCCCATCTCCGGGTGCTCGTCCGCGAGCATGATGACCGAGTTGCCCAGCTCCAGCTCCGCATGGCCGATCCTGCCGTCGCGCGCGGGCATCCTCATCCGCTCGGTCGCGCCCAACACGGACACGTAGAAGTCGATCGCCGCTGCGGCTCCGTCGCAGCACAGGTACGGAGTGACGCGCGGATATCCCTCGGGAACGGGCTCGACGGCCACCGGGCTCCCCGCCTTCCGGACACTGGCGGCCACCGCCGACCGCCGCCTACGCCACTGATATCCCGCGCCCGCGCGACACGTCGGACCGCCGCGCGGCAGCCGCCCCGGTATGCCCCGAAGGGCCGCACCCGCCTGACCCCGGTGCCAGACTGGTGGCGTGACGGGCAGCGGACGGCCGACGGACCGGCGCTTGGAGCGGGCCATCCTGGAACTGCTGGAGCGCCGCGACCCGACCGCGACGATCTGCCCCTCCGACGTCGCACGGGCGGTGTACGGAGGGGACGACGAGGGCTGGCGAGCGCTGATGGAGCCCGTCCGCCGCGCGGCCCGGCGGCTCGTCGCGGCCGGCGAGGTCGAGATCACCCAGGCGGGACGCCCCGTCGAGCCGGCTGAGGCCCGCGGTCCGATCCGCATCCGCCGCGCCGTGCGCTGACCCGAGTGGCCACGGGGCCGGGGGTCCTCGGGCCGGTCCCGGCGCGGCGTGCTGGTCGGGCCAGCCCGACCAGCACGCACGGCGCTCCACGAGCTCGCTCGCTTCCTCCGGCTTGGCCGTGGACCGACCAGGAGCAGCCCACCAGCCCCCCGGTGCGACCGCCCGAGGCGACATTCGGACAGTCGTCTGAGCCGGTTCAGGCGTCTGAAGCAGTGGCCGAGTGGGCGAGTTCTTCCGGTGCGGTGGTGTGTCCGCCCTCGGCGGGACGAATGGGCGGGGGTGCGGCCGTGATGACGCCACGGCGCAGCAGAACACCGCCCACGGCGGCGGAGCCGGCAGCGTCGGCCGCAACTCCCGAACCGTCCCTTCCCGTGCGGCTCACGGCCGTCCCAGAACGTCCGAATTTCGACCGTGTCGGGGGGGAACACCCGCTGCCCTCCCGCCGGTTCACCGAAGGGAGCCGGGGCGGGTTCGATACGACCCGTCCCGGACCGCCAGACCACGGGCAAGGAGAAAGCGTGCGCATACTCTTCACCGGACCGGCCGCGGCCGGCCACCTCTTCCCGATGATCCCGACCGCGCAGGCCCTGCGCGCCGCCGGCCACGAAGTGCTGTTCGCGAGCTCGCAGCCGCTGGACCGGCTGCGCGAGGCCGGATTCCCGATCGTCGAGATCGGCGACGGCCGTACCATCCGGGACGTGTTCGAGCAGGCCACCGGCGAGGAAGTGCGGTACGTCGCCCACGACATGACCCCCGAGGAGATCCTCGACAGCGCGGCCCACGGCTTCGCGCTCGCCTCCCGCCCCACCGTGGACGGCCTGCTCTACGCCGCCGAGAACTGGGGTGCCGACCTGCTGGTCTACGACTCCTTCCAGGCCTCCGCCCCGCTGGTCGCGGCCAAGCTGAAGATCCCGTCGGTGATCCAGAACTTCGGCGTCACCTCCGGCCTCGACATGGTCGGCCGGATCGCCGCCAACTTCACCGAGGCGTACGAGACGTACGGCGTCGCCGGTCCGGCCGAAGCCACCGCGCTGAACATCGTGCCCGCCTCGCTGGGCGGCGACCCGGGCGGCCTGCGGATGCGCTACGTCCCCTACAACGGCGGCGGCACCATAACCGCCGAGCTCCTCCGCCGCGGCACCCGCCCGCGCGTGGCCGTCACCCTGGGCACCGTGCTCACCGAGCTGGACGGCGTCCGCGCCATCGTCCGCCTGATCGAGGCCGCGGCTTCGGTGGACGCCGAGTTCCTGCTCGCCGTCGGCGACGCCGACCTCACCCCGCTCGGCACCCTCCCCGACAACGTCCGCCCGCTGCCCTGGGTCCCGCTCGCCGAGCTGCTGACCGCCTCCGACGCGCTGATCCACCACGGCGGCTCCGGCACCCTGCTCACCGCCCTGCAGGCCGGCCTGCCCCAACTCCTCCTCCCGCAGGGCGCCGACCACTTCACCAACGCCGACGCCCTCACCGCCACCGGCGCCGCCCTGAGCTCAACCTCCGACGGCGTCGACGTCCCGCTCCTCACCCGCCTCGTCACCGACCCCGCCCTGCGGGGGGCGGCCGCCGCCCTCCGGGCGGAGAACGACGCCCTGCCGAGCCCGGCCGCGACCGTTCCCGCCCTGGAGGCCCTCGCCGCCACCCCGTAGCGGGCAGCACCGCCCCCGGGGGCGGGCGCGCCCTACGCCCCCCCCCCCCGCCGGCCGA
>NZ_JBHWJJ010000205.1:0-9964 GCF_042732005.1 Streptomyces sp. NPDC059851
AGCCCGAAGGGGCCGCGGGCGGGTCAGACCTTGGGCGCCGCGACGGGCACGGGCCGCCGGGCGGCCCGCGTCATGATGACGTCCACGGGCACGTGGTTCGCCTTCAGCGCCGCGTACGCGCGGCACAGCGCCTGCGTCCGGATCGGCCGCCGGCCGGCCGCCGCCGTCAGGTCGCCGGCGCACTGCAACTCCCACCGCGGGAAGCGGCGGCGCACCCGCGCCACCGGGGCGCTGGGGGCGAAGTACAGCATGGTCGTGTTCTCGTGCGGGTTGTGGGCCGAACCCTCGTACACCATTCGGCCGCTCGTCTCCAACCTGTCCGCGAGACGGGTCAAGGTGCTCTCCTCGGCCGGTTCCATGAACAGGCCCACGTGGTTCTCGAAGCCGTGGACGCGCTCCTTCGCGCCCACCTCCTCCTTGTAGGCGGGGCTGGACCGCGGGAAGAGGAACACCTCGACGTCGGGGGCCGGGCCCGCGGTGACGCGCAGCCGCGTCACCCGTATGTCCGCATCCTCGGGCAGCCAATGGCGCTCCACCAGACGGCGCTTCACGAGCACGCTCGGTATGGTGGTCGAGGCGACCCAGCCGTTTTCCTCGAAGTAGTCGAGGGCGGATTCCACGGTTTCCGGGAACAGCAGCGTCGCGCAGTGGGAAACAACGCAGCCGCTCCCTATTTCCCGTTTGAGATCGCCGGGTATCCAGGGGGGCAGGAGATAGTCCAGCGATTTCCTGGAGGCGTGGAGGGCGTAGTCAACAGCATGCTGGAGGCGCTGGACGTCGCACGGTTCGAACGTCGCGTGATGCATGTCGCAGCCTTTCTGTTGCCGACACCTGATTAAAGCCATGTCACCCATCAGGCGGCACTCGGCCGTACGCTGATCGGGTGACCGGTCCTCGTTGACCTGCACATTTCGCCTTTTGCCGGTCTCGGGGTTGTGCTCCTCGCCGAACTGCCGCATTTTTGGGCTGAAGAGGTCTCCCCTGGAGGTAGCGAGAATGTCTCGGTACGGCAGAAGGAACCCTCCGCGCATCCTGATAGCCGGTGCCGGAATCGGCGGACTGACAGCCGCCCTCAGTCTTCACGCGGCAGGGCTCGACGACGTTCTGATCGTGGAATCCTGCCCGCGCCTGCGCCCCGTCGGCGCCGGAATCAACCTGCAACCCGCCGCCGTCCGCGAATTGACAGAGCTCGGCCTCGGCGAGGCGCTCGACGACGCCGCGGTGGCGACCGCCCGCCTGGAATACCACCACCGCTACGGCGGCCTGATCTGGGGCGAGCCGCGCGGACGCGCCGCCGGCTACCACTGGCCCCAGTACTCGGTGCACCGCGCCCGCCTGCAGGAGCTGCTGGTCGCCGCAGTACGGGACCGCCTCGGCCCGGCCGTCCTGCTCACCGGGTGCAGGCTGACCGGCTACGAGAGGGGCCGGGGCCCCGGCGGCAACCCCGTACGGGCCCACCTGGAGGGCCGGCCCGACCCGGTCCCCTGCGACCTCCTCATCGGCGCGGACGGCATCAACTCCACCGTCCGCGCGGCCATGTACCCGGACGAAGGGCCCCCGCTGCGCAACGGCATATGCATGTGGCGCGGCATCACCGAAGCCGCCCCGTTCCTCGACGGCCGGACCATGGTCATCATCGGCTGCAACAGCCGGGTGAAGGCCGTCGCCTACGCGGTCTCCCGGCCGGACGAGCACGGCCGGTGCCTCATCAACTGGGTCGTGGAGAGCCGCACCGGGGACGACGGCGACACGGACCCCGCGCGGGGCGGCCCCGACTGGGAACGCGACACCGTGCCGCCGGAGACCGTGCTGGCCCACATCGACGGCTGGCGCAGCGACTTCCTCGACCTCCGGTCGGTCATCGCCGCGGCGCCCCGCATCGCCCGCTACCCGATGATCGACCGCGACCCGCTGCCGACCTGGCGGGACGGCCGCGTCGTCCTCCTCGGCGACGCAGCCCACCCCGTCTACCCGACCGGCTCCAACGGTGCCTCACAGGCCGTCGTCGACGCCAGGGTCCTCGCCTACGAACTCGCCCACCACGACGTGGACGAGGCCCTGGCCCGGTACGAGGCGGCCCGCCTGCCGCAGACAACCCGCCTCCTCGCGGCCCACCGCCGACTGGAACCCGACCCCGTCCTCCGCGAGGTGGAGGCCCTCGCCCCGAACGGATTCACCGACATCCGCCACGTCCTGCCCGAGGACAGCCTCGCCGGCATCAGGTCCTGCACCCTCCAGGTCACCGGGGTGGACGCCGAAGCACTCAACTCACGTACCTCCTGGAGCGTCGCGGTATGAACAGCCCCCGAACCCTCCGCCCCGCCACCGCCGCCGGACTGGCCTGCGTCGCCCTGCTGGTGGCGCTCCTGCCCTCGATCTGGCAGCGGCCGGACCCGCGGCCGCGCTCCGGCTCCGCCACCCGGCTGCCCACGTGCGGGGCCCGTACCGGCGCCGCGGCCTGCGTCACCCTCGGGCCGGCGGCCGCGCTCGGCCGCGGCACGGTGCGGACGTACGGCGAATACCGCAACGGCGCCCCGCAGGCGATGGGCGTGTCCCTCACCGCCTCCGCCCTCAGAGCACTGCCCTCCGCCCCCACGGACGGCAAGCACTGCCACGACGTGGACGCCGACGGCAGCACCGACCCCGCCCACGAATGCGTCGGCGGCCACAGCCGGGAGCTCGCCCTGCCCGCCACTCCGCCCGGCTCGGCCGGAACGCCCTTCCACTGGGCCCTGTTCAACTGGAACCCGCACGGGCACGACCCGCACGGCCGCTACGACGTCCCCCACTTCGACGTGCACTTCTACCTCGTTCCCCAGGAGGTCCGCGCCGGCATCCGGACCGGCGGCTGCGCCCTGCTCATCGCCTGCGACCAACTCGCCACGGCCGCCCGACCGGTCCCGGCCGCGTACCTGCCCGCCGGCTATCCCGCGAGCAGCCCGGAGACCGCCGAAGGCGCCATGGGCGCGCATCTGGACAGCCGGCCGCCGACCACCGGCACCCTCACCGGCCAGACCTTCATCTACGGCGCGTACGCGGGCGGCCTCATCTTCATGGAGCCCATGCTCACCAAGGACTTCCTGCAACGGCACCGCGACCCCGCCACCGGCCACCGCACCTGCGACCCCATCCCCCAGCCCGCGGCCTGGCGGACGTCCGGCTGGTATCCCACGCGGTACTGCACCGCGTACCGGCCCGACCAGGGCGACTACACCGTCTACCTGACCGGCTTCGCCCACTCGGCAGGCGCACCCGCGCTCGCCGCCACGGGCACGGGCGGCTGAAGCGCCGCGGGCAGCTGCGGCGCTCCGCCGCCCGGCCATCGCCCCGCCCGCGTGGCGCTGTCGCCGGTCCGGCCGCAGCCGCCACAATCGGACGCTACCCATACCGCCTCATCACCCGTTTTGGGGGCCAGTCGATGTACGCAGCCGTGGTCCACGCCCTGGGTCAGCCGCCCCGGTACGAGTCGTTGCCCGAGCCCGCCCCCGCGGCCGGAGAGGTCGTCGTCGAGGTGCTGGCGGCCGCGCTGTACCCGTTGGTGCGCTCGTTCGCGTCGGGCGGCCACTACACGGGCGGCGACGCGCTGCCGCTGGTACCCGGGTTCGACGGGGTCGGCCGGACCAAGGAGGGCGGACTCGTCTACATCCCGGGGCTGGAACCGCCCCGGGGCACGATGGCCGAGCGCGTCGCCGTACCGGCCGCCTCGCTCATGCCCGTACCGGAGGGGCTCGATCCGGCCGTGGTCGCCGCCGCCATGAACCCCGCCTCGTCCGCGTGGATCGCCCTGCGCGAGCGGGGCCGGCTGCGGGGCGGGGAGTCGGTGCTCGTCCTCGGCGCCACGGGGAACGCCGGGCGGGCCGCCGTCCGGCTGGCCCTCGACCAGGGGGCGGCGCAGGTCGTGGCCGCCGGGCGGAACCGTCAGGCCCTTCAGGCCGCGTCCGCGCTGGGCGCCGCCCGCACGGTCGTGCTGGAGGGCTCCGACGAGGAGATCGCCGACGCCTTCGGCGCCGCGGCCGCGGACGCCGACATCGTGCTGGACTACCTGTGGGGCCGGCCCGCGGAGCTGGCGCTCGACGGCATCCTGCGCCACCGCCCCGATCCGACCCGCACCCTGCGGTGGGTGCAGGTCGGCTCCGCCGCCGGGCCCGACATGACACTGCCGTCCGCGTGGCTGCGCAAGGCCGACGTGGACATCAGCGGCAGCGGACTCGGCTCGATCTCGGCCGCACGCCGCAGCGCCTGCCTGCGCGAACTGCTCACCCGGCTACCGTCCCTGGCGCCGACCAGCGAGATCGTCCCCGTACCGCTGGCCGAGGTGGAAACCGCGTGGGGAACCGAGTTGCGTTCCGGCGCCCGCATCGTGTTCGTCCCCACCGGCAGCGACGGGCCCCACTCCGGTGCGGAGCAGCTCCGCAAGGACCGCGAGGCGGTCTGACCGGAGCCCCACCGCCCCCTCGACCCGGCCGTATGTGCGAATCGGCCGGGCTGGCGCAACGATCCGGCCAGTCAGGCGGAAGGAGTACGGCCGGCTGGCAGGATCGGGCGCATGGCGAGCTTCGGTGAGCACATGCAGCGGCACGCGCCGTCCTACGTCGGCCTCGCGGCCGTGATCGGCACCGTCATCGCGGGCTACCTCCAGGCCGGAAGCGTCCTGGAGACGGGCCGGGCACAGGCCCGCAGCACCCTGGAGGCCGCACGGACCCAGGCGGCCGGCCAGCAGGCGACCGCCCGCACCGCCGAGCAGATCACCCGCTACGGAGATCTGATCCAGGCCTCGAACCGCATCCGCTTCCTGATGCAGCGCTTCGAACGGCTCGACGAGCAGGCCAAACGCGATCCCGCCGTCATCGCGGGCCTGCGGCAGGGCAACGACGACCTCGCCGCCAGGGCGGCGTCCGCGGCCGTGATCCTCGGCAGCCACACGAGCAAGTCCGTGCGCGAGAACGCACACAAGATCGCCTACACCCTCCCGTACGCGGCCCGCTGCCTGGAGACGGGCCTGCCGGGCAACGATCGCGACGGCTACCGGGTGGACTACCCGGGGCACGGGAAGGTGAGTTGCGTGGAGCTCGCCCAGTGGCTGGACGGCCACGAGAAGGCCCTGGCCGCAGAGCCCCCCGCCTTTCCCTGAGCCGGCGTCCCGTCCGGCCGGCGCGGCGGGCGGTGCCCCGTCAGGCCGCGAGGTCCCGCCGCCGGGCGTAGCGGAGACCGGCCAGGTCGGCGTGGTACAGCTCGCCGTCGTCGTTGTCCCTGACGGTGCCGCGCGCGGTGCCGCCGCGGCCCAGCTCGCGGAAGAGCGCCCGGACCCAGTAGTACGGCTGGAGCGGCAACCAGCACATGCCGCACAGCCAGCGGTACACGGTGCGCCAGAACCCGGGGCGCCCGCCGTCGGAGGCACGGATCACCCGTATCCCGGTGATCAGCTTGCCCACGCTCGCCCGGAACAGGAACGTCAGCACCACCTGGTTGACGAAGGACACGCCGATCAGCAGGGCGAGGGCGGTCAGCGGACGGCCTTCGTGGCCGCGCGCCATCACGTACGGGCCGCCCGCGGCGAGGAAGAAGTCGAGGGTGACGGCGATGCCGCGCCTAGCTTCCCCGGCAGGGCGCGGCACGCGCGGCCGGGGCGCCTGCCCGTACGGCTGCTGCCCGTACGGCTGCTGCCCGTACGGGGGCTGCTGTGCGTACGGGGGCTGCTGCCCGTACGGGGCGGGTTGCGGCTGCGGTCCGGGAGCGTGGCCGTACGGGGCCTGGGCGTAGGGGGCCTGGGCGGCGTACGGCTGCTGTGCGTACGGCGTTCGGGCGTAGGGGGGTTGGACGTACGGAGGGTGGGGCTGCTGCGCCTGCTGAGGCTGCGGGTACGGGTATTGCGGGGGGTACTGCTGGTTACCCGGTGGCGTGGTCATGCCCATATCATGCGCCACCCCACCTGCGGATCCGACCAGGCACGCGGCGTTGCTCGACAGCGCGTTCGATGCGCCGCGGCGTAGAAGGCCCCTCAGGGTGCCGCGGGTCCGTCACCCGATCGGTGCCTCCCGCCTGGCCGCAGCCGTCCGCCCGGGTTTGCCTGGACCAGGGCCAGGCCCCAGGAGGTCACACATGAAGGGTGACGACACCGCAGACGTGCCCACCGCCTTCCGTCCCCCCGCGGACTCCCACACCGATGCCCGGGAGCGGCCATGACCCCGTCCGACCCACCGCCGCCCTCGCCCCCGCCGCCTGCGCCGTCACCCTCGATCGGGTCCGCGCCCGGCCTCCAGGCCGACCCGCACGTGTCGCCCGCCGACGCCGAGCCCGTACTCCGTGCCATCATCCTCAGCCGCGGCTACGCCCGCCTGATGCTGCTCTCCGTCCTCATCGGCGTGCCCGTGGCCGCGGCCTGCTTCTTCTTCGTCAGCTTCCAGCACTACCTCCAGCACCTCGTGTGGGAGTCCCTCCCCGACGCCCTCGGATACGACCGGCCGCCCTGGTGGTGGCCCCTGCCCACCCTGCTCCTGGCGGGCCTGATCGCGGCACCGGTCATCACGCGGATGCCGGGCGGCGGCGGCCACGTGCCGGTCAACGGCCTCCGCGGAGCCCCCATGGGCCCCCGGGAACTGCCGGGCGTCGTCCTCTCCGCCCTGACCGTCCTCCCGCTCGGCGCCGTCCTCGGCCCCGAGGCCCCTCTGATGGCCCTCGGCAGCGGCCTCGCCCTGCTGTGGCTGCACGCCGCGAAGCGCCCGGTGGAACCGAAGATCCAGGCGATCGTGGCCACTACCGGGTCGACCGCGGCCATCTCCACCATCCTCGGCGGGCCGATCGTCGCAGCCCTGATGGTCGTCGAGGCGGCCGGCCTGGCCGGGCCCCAGCTCGTCGTCCTCCTGCTGCCCTGCCTGGTGGCCAGTGCCGCCGGAGCGGTCGTCTTCGACAGCTTCGGCGAGTGGACCGGCCTGCCCATCGGCGGCCTGACCCTGCCGCAGGTGCCGCCCAACACCCACCCCGACGCGGGGGACTTCCTGTGGGGCGTCCCCGTCGCGGTCGCCGTCGCGGTGGTGGTCAGCCTCGCGCACGAATGCGGCCGGCCGGTCCTCGCCTGGACCCGGCGCAACCCGGCGTGGAACACCGTGCTGGCCGCCCTCGCCGTCGGCGTCTGCATCACCGCCTACGCGCTGACAACCGGCCGTTCCCCGGAGGAGGCGGCACTCTCCGGCCAGATCACCCTGGGCGAACTCGCCGGGAACTACGCTTCCTGGCCCGTGGGCGCGCTGCTCGCCCTGGTCCTCTTCAAGGCCCTGGCCTGGGGCATCTGCCTGGGCGCCCTGCGCGGCGGTCCCATCTTCCCGGCCGTCCTGGTGGGCGCCGCACTGGCCATCGCGTGCTCGGGGCTGCCGGGCTTCGGCGCCACCCCGGCGCTCGGCGTCGGCATCGCCGCCGCGACCGCGGTGGTCAGCGGCCTGCCCCTGACCAGCGCGGTGCTCGGGGCACTCCTGCTCGGCCCCGACGCCCAGAACCAGGTTCCGCTCGTCGTCATCGCCTCAGTGGCGGCGTACATCACCAGCCGGTACGTCGTGTACCACCGGCGCCCGCCCGGCCCGGTCCTCGCCCAGCCGAAGTCAACCTGACGGCCCGATGACCACGTCCGGGTGTCGCCCGGGTCCCGGGGCGCCCTCGCAACGCCCGAACGCGTCTGCAAGGGGCACGGACCGGGTATACCCGGTGGGCTTGCTGGTGAGGTGCCAGACCCGGTCGTCGGCTTCGCAGCGGTAGTACCGGGTTTCGGGCGGGCGGGGGCCGGCCTCAGCAGCTCGGAGCGCCGACACTTCGTCCAGGGCCGCTGCGGCCCGAGCGGCAGTCGGGTACTTCACCTTGCCGCAGCGGCACTTGCTGCCACTGGCCAGGTGCTCGGGCGCTCCCGGGGGCAGGCTGAGGTGCCGGGCGAAGTGCGGCAGGTCGCCCACCCGAAGTCGCCTCCACGCTCCGACACCCGGCGCCGGGAGGAAGTAGCCGCGGGCCGACCCGCTCTTGGTCCTCCTGCGGCTGTCAGCCGTGATCATGACGACGGCTCCGGAGGTGTGGAACGCTTCCAACCGGGTGCGCAGCGGATGCACGCTGATCTCCACCTGCCAGCCTTCCCCTTCCAGCACCGGCCCCGAAGAGGCGACCTTCGCCCTGGCGGAAAGCTTCGGCGGCACGGCACCGTCACGTGCAGCCCGCTCGTCCGCAGTGAGCTGGTTCTCCCGTATGAGGGCGCGGGACACGAGGAACGCCGTGCTGGGTGGCGCAGGGCGAGCAGGCTGTCCGGACACCACGTCTCCCTCGTGTCGATCGACCCCTGCAAGGGGCCGGCCATTCTTGCAACGCCGACTCCGCGGGGTCCACCCCGGAGTCACCGGGACCGCAGAGCCGGTGGACCTCCCGGGCCCTGCTGCTGCACGCGGCACGTGCGCGTCCCGGCCGGGCCGTACGTTGATCGGTGCGCCCGCTGTCAGAGGCTGCTGGCAGCATCACCCCCGTGAACGTCATCCGTACCACCCCGCCCAGGCCGGTCGACGTCACCGCGGTCTTACCGCAACTGGCCCCACTGGCACGCCCGGCGATCCGGCTGCATCCCCGCCCCGGGTCTCCGACCCCGCACGACAGTTCGGTCGGCGGGCCGCTGCTGTGGCCCGCCGACGAGCCGTGGCCGTACTGCGACGAGTCGCACAACCAGGCCAACGACCTGTACGAGGCGTACGAGGTGCGCGTCGGTGTGGACTACGAGTGGCACGAGGGTCCGAACCCCATGGTGCCCGTGGCCCAGCTGTACGTGCGCGACGTACCCCTGCTGCGACCGCCGGGACGGGCCGATCTGCTCCAGGTGCTCTGGTGCCCCTTCGAACACGAGCCGGACCACAAGCCTCCGACCGCGCTGTTCTGGCGCTCCTCCGCCGAGGTCACCGACGTCCTCGCCGCGCCGCCCGGCCCCTTCGCCACGGAATACGACGGCTACGTGCCGCGACCGTGCGTGCTCGCACCGGAGCAGATCACCGAGTACCCCGACCCCTTGGACCTGAGCAAGGAGCTCCAGCAGCAGCTGGGGGACTGGAACAACTGGCAGTCGGCCGGATCCGCTGTGGACAGCTCCTGGGCTCCCTACCCGGAGTCCTTCTACGGCAGCCACCTGTCTCGCGCCCCCGGCTGGAAGGTCGGCGGCTGGCCCCCGTGGGGCCTCACCGATCCCGTCGCCCGGTTCTGCGCCGCCTGTGGCACCGGCATGGTGCCGCTGCTGACCATCGCCTCGGACGAATGGGACAGCAGCAACCACGATTGGATCCCGTACGAGGACCGGGCGCTCGCCGCGACCCCCGGGACCGGCGCGGCGAACCCACCCGAGGTCCAGATCTCCAGGGGCAACCATCTGCAGCTCTACGTCTGCCCGGAGTCCCCGGACCATCCGCACACCGACCTGATCCAGTGAGCCGTCGCTGACGCGGGCCCTAGCCGAGGAACGACAGCCGGACCTGGCGGTCGGGGTTGTCCTTGTTGGTGTCGACGAGACAGACGGACTGCCAGGTTCCGAGCTGGAGGTGCCCGCCGAGGACCGGCAGGGTCGCATGGGGCGGGACGAAGGCGGGCAGGACGTGGTCGCGGCCGTGACCGGGGGAGCCGTGGCGGTGCTGCCAGCGGTCGTCCGCGGGCAGCAGGGTGTGGAGGGCGGCCAGCAGATCGTGATCGCTGCCGGCGCCGGTCTCGATGACGGCGATGCCGGCGGTGGCATGGGGGACGAAGACGTTGAGCAGGCCGTCGCGGCCGGCCGCGACGGCGGAGAGGAACCGCTCGCAGTGACGGGTGAGGTCGGTGACGGTCTCGGAACGGCCGGTGGCCAGGTCGAGCACCCGGGTGGTGAATCGGTCGGACATGGGCACCATGGTGGTGCATCGCGGCGGGTGGTGCGTCCACTGGCCGGGTGGTGCGGTGGCCGGCGGGCCGCCCCACCCGTGTGGCC
>NZ_JBHWJJ010000206.1:0-9825 GCF_042732005.1 Streptomyces sp. NPDC059851
CCGGCCGCCCGCGCCGGGCCGGTATCTCCTCCTTTGGCTTCAGCGGCACCAACGCCCACACGATCATCGAGCAGGCTCCGGTCGCCGACGAAGCCGAAACAGTGGACTTCCCGCAGCAGCGACCCGGCCTCCTGCCGTTGCTGCTGTCCGCGAAGACAGACACCGCCCTGCAGGCCCAAGCCGAGCGCCTCGCGGCGCGGATCGCCGCGGACGAGACGCTCGAACCCGCCGACGTGGCCCGCTCCCTGGCCACCTCCCGGTCGGCGCTCGAACACCGGGCGGTCGTCGTCGCGGGGGAGCGCGAGGAGTTCCTGGCCGCCCTGAAGGCCCTCGCGGCGGGTGAGCTGCCGGCGGGGATCGTCAGCGGACGGGTGTCCACAGGGGCCTCGGCGTTCCTGTTCACCGGGCAGGGCAGCCAGCGCCTCGGCATGGGGCGCGAGCTGTACGACGCCTTCCCGGTGTACGCCGACGCGCTCGACGCCGTCTGCGCCCGCATGGACGCCCACCTCGAACTGCCCTTGAAGGAGCTGCTGTTCGGAGGCGACGCGGACCTGCTGGACCGGACGGAGTACACACAGCCGGCGCTCTTCGCCGTCGAGGTGGCGCTGTTCCGGCTCGTCGAGAGCCGGGGCCTGCGCCCCGACTACCTCGCCGGGCACTCGATCGGTGAGATCGCCGCCGCGCACGTCGCCGGGGTGCTGTCCCTGGATGACGCGTGTGCGCTGGTGGCGGCGCGTGGCCGGCTGATGCAGGCCCTCCCGGCCGGTGGTGTGATGATCGCCGTCCAGGCGTCGGAGGACGAGGTCCTGCCGCTGATCGGCGAGGGCGACCGGGTGAGCATCGCCGCGGTCAACGGCCCGCAGGCCGTCGTCATCGCCGGCGACGAGGACGCGGCCGTCGCCATCGCCGGGACCTTCCAGGCCCAGGGCCGGAAGACCAAGCGGCTGACGGTCAGTCACGCCTTCCACTCGCCGCACATGGACGGCATGCTCGACGACTTCCGCAAGGTCGTCGAAGCGCTGTCCTTCGACACGCCGCGCATCCCGATCGTGTCGAACCTGACCGGCGCCCTCGTCACCGACGAAATGGGCTCCGCCGACTTCTGGGTCCGGCACGTCCGGGACGCCGTCCGCTTCCTCGACGGCGTCCGTGCGCTGGAGGCGGCGGGCGTCACCACCTACGTCGAACTCGGGCCCGACGGGACGCTGTCCGCGCTCGCCCAGGACTGCGTCACCGAGCAGGCGGTCTTCGTGCCCGTGCTCCGCAGCGGCCGCGACGAGACCGGGACCCTGGTCACGGCGCTCGCACGGGCCCACGTCCAGGGCGTGGCCGTGGACTGGACGGCGTACTTCTCCGGCACCGGAGCCCGCCGCGTCGACCTGCCCACCTACGCCTTCCAGCGCAAGCGGTACTGGCTGGAGGAGGCCCCCCGCCCCTCGGCGGCAGCGCCGGGTGCCGGTGCCGGTGCCGGTGCCGGTGCCGCAGCCGACGGTGCGGTGGACGGGGCCTTCTGGGAGGCCGTCGACAACGTCGACCTCGCTGCCCTCACCGCCACCCTCGACATCGACGCGGACCAGCCGCTGAGCGCCGTGCTGCCGGCCCTGTCCGCCTGGCGGCGGCAGCGCACGGAGCGGTCGGTCATCGACGGCTGGCGCTACGGGGTGACCTGGAAGCCGCTGGGTGACCCGGACGCAACCCCCCGCCCGGCCGGCACCTGGCTGTGCGTCACCGCCGCCGGCGGGGCGCCCGGCCCCGACGGGCTCCCGGGGGTCGCGGACGCACTGCGGGCGCAGGGCGTGGACGTACGGGAGGTGTCCCTCGACACCGCCGCGACCGACCGGGCCGTCGTCGCCGACCGGCTGCGCACGGCACTCGCCGGGGACCGGGCCGACGGCGTGGTGTCCCTGCTGGCCTTCGCCGAGGCCCCGCACCCGGCCCACCCCGCGGCGCCGACCGGACTGCTGCTCGCCGGGGCCCTGGTCCAGGCCCTCGGCGACGCCGGCGTCGACGCACCCCTGTGGTGTGTGACCTCCGGTGCCGTGGCGACCGGTCCCGCCGACCGGGTCCGCAGCGCCGCACAGGCGGGGCTCTGGGGCCTCGGCCGCGTGGTCGCCCTGGAGCACCCCGAGCGCTGGGGCGGCCTGGTGGACCTGCCCGTCCGAGTGGACGGACGCGCGCTCGACCGGCTGCTCGCCGTACTCGGCGGCGCCGCCGGGCACGAGCACGCGGACGAGGACCAGATCGCCGTACGCTCCGCAGGTCTCCTCGCCCGCCGCATCCGGCACGCCGCCGCCCCGGCGGCCGGAGGAAGCGGCGCCACCGCTGCGGACCGCGCGCCCTGGCGGCCCCGGGGCACCGTCCTCATCACCGGCGGTACGGGCGCCCTCGGTGCGCACGTCGCCCGCTGGCTCGCCGCGCACGGCGTCGAGCACGTGGTGTTGGCCGGCCGGCGCGGGCTCCGGGCCCCGGGTGCCGAGGCCCTCGTCGCGGAGCTGTCGGAGCTCGGCGCCCGGGCCACGGTGGTCGCCTGCGACATGACCGATCGGCAGGCCGTCAGCGACCTGCTCACCGGTCTCCGTGAGGACACCGGCGCCCCCGCCCTCACCGCCGTCTTCCACACGGCGGGCGTCGGCCAGCTCGCGCCGCTCGCCGAGACCGGACCGGAGGACATCGCCGCAGTCCTCGCCGCCAAGGCCGCCGGGGCGGAGCTCCTCGACGAACTCCTCGGCGACACGGAGCTGGACGCCTTCGTCCTCTTCTCCTCCATCGCCGGCATCTGGGGCAGCGGCGGCCAGGCCGCCTACGCCGCGGCCAACGCCCACCTAGACGCCCTGGCGCAGCAGCGCCGCGACCGCGGGCTGGCGGCCACCGCCGTGGCCTGGGGGCCGTGGGGCGGAGGCGGTCTCGTCGCGGACGACGGTGCGGCCGGGCAGCTGCGCCGCCGCGGCCTGCCGGTGATGGCGCCCGAACGGGCCGTCGCCGCCCTCCAGCAGGCGCTCGACGCGGGCGACACGACCGTGACGGTCAGCGACGTCGACTGGGACCTGTTCGTCCCGGCGTTCACCGCGGCCCGGCCGCGCCCGCTGATCGCCGACCTCCCCGACGTGCGCCGCGTCCTCGACGCGGAGCAGCACGCCGATGCCGACGCGGGCGACGGCACACAGGGGGACGCGGACCGGCTGGCGGCCGAGCTGCGTGACATGAGCGGCGACGACGCCGAACGGACCCTGCTCGGCCTGGTCCGCACGCACGTCGCCGCGGTCCTCGGGCACGACGGGGCCGCCGCGGTCGAGGCGGGCCGCGCCTTCAAGGACCTCGGCTTCGACTCCCTCACCGCGGTCGAGCTGCGGACCCGACTCGGCTCGGCCACCGGACTGCGGTTGCCCGCCAGCCTCGTCTTCGACCACCCCACCCCCGCCGCCCTGGCCGCTCACGTCCGTGCCGAACTCCTCGGCGAGGACACGGCGCCCGCCCTTCCGGCACTCGCGGAGATCGACAAGCTGGAGTTCGCCCTCGCGGCGGTCCCCGAGGACGACACCGCCGAACGCGCCCGCGTCACGGCCCGGCTCGAAGCGCTCCTGGCGAACTGGAACAGGACCGAACGCGCCGTCCACGCCATGGAGGGCGAGGAAACAGCCATCGAATCGGCGTCCGCCGAAGACCTCTTCGACATCATCAACAACGAATTCGGAAAATCCTGACCTTTGATGCCCGATCCGATGCCCCAGCCGAATCCCGTATGCATTCCGCATTCCTCCAGGAGGTGACGTTCCAGTGGCCGGCACGAACGAAGAAAAGCTTCTCGAAAACCTGAAGTGGATGACCACGGAGCTCCGGCGGGCCCGCCGCCGCCTCCAAGAGACCGAGCAGGACGCCCACGAGCCCATCGCCATCGTCGCGATGAGCTGCCGTTTCCCCGGCGGCGTGCGGTCGCCGGAAGACCTGTGGCGGCTCGTCTCCGAAGGCGGTGACGCCATCACCGGATTCCCCGACGACCGCGGCTGGGACATCGCATCCCTCGCCGACCCCGACCCCGACCGCAAGGGCACCTTCTACAACACCGGCGGCGGATTCCTCGACGACGCCACCCTCTTCGACCCCGGATTCTTCGGCATATCGCCGCGCGAGGCCCTCGCCATGGACCCGCAGCAGCGTCAGGTCCTCGAAACGTCCTGGGAGGTGTTCGAGCGCGCCGGAATCGACCCGGCGTCCGTACGCGGCAGCCGCACCGGCGTCTACATCGGCGCGGGCGCCATGGGGTACGGGGCTGACCTGAAGGAGGTCCCGGAGGGCCTCGAAGGACTGCTCCTGACCGGTGGCGCGACCAGCGTGCTGTCGGGCCGGGTCAGCTACGTCCTCGGCCTGGAGGGCCCCGCCGCCACCATCGACACGGCCTGCTCGTCCTCACTGGTCGCCCTGCACCTGGCCACCCAGGCCCTGCGCGGACGCGAGTGCTCGCTCGCCCTGGTCGGCGGCGTGTGCGTGATGCCCGGCCCCGACGTGTTCGTCGAGTTCAGCCGTCAGCGCGGCCTCGCCGCCGACGGCCGCTGCAAGTCCTTCGCCGCCGCCGCCGACGGCACCGGCTGGTCCGAGGGCGTGGGCGTGCTGCTCGTGGAGCGGCTCTCGGACGCCCGCCGCAACGGGCACCCGGTGCTGGCCGTCGTCCGCGGCTCCGCCGTCAACCAGGACGGCGCCAGCAACGGGCTCACCGCCCCCAACGGCCCCTCCCAGCAGCGTGTCATCCGGCAGGCCCTGGAGAACGCCCGCCTCTCGGCCGCCGAGATCGACGCCGTCGAAGCCCACGGCACGGGCACCCGGCTCGGTGACCCCATCGAGGCGCAGGCCCTGCTCGCCACCTACGGCCAGGACCGCCCCGCGGGCCGGCCGCTCCGCCTCGGCTCCCTCAAGTCGAACCTCGGGCACACCCAGGCCGCCGCCGGTGTCGCCGGCATCATCAAGATGGTCATGGCGATGCGGCACGGCGTCCTCCCGCAGACCCTCCACATCGACGAGCCGACCCCCGACGTCGACTGGACGGCGGGAGCGGTGTCCCTGCTCACCGAGCCCGTGGCCTGGCCCGAGACCGGGGCCCCGCGCCGCGCGGCCGTCTCCGCCTTCGGCGTCAGCGGAACCAACGCGCACACCGTCATCGAGCAGGCCCCCGAGGAGGAACCGGCCGGCGAGGAGCACGAGCCCGCCCCCGCCGCGGCCGTCGTCCCGCCCACCGTGCTGCCCTGGACGCTGTCGGGCCGGAGCGCCGCCGCACTGCGCGCCCAGGCCGCCCGGCTGATCGCCGCCCGGGCGCAGGGAGCCGCCGCCACCGCCCCGGCCCTCGACCTCGGGCACGCGCTCGCCACGACCCGGGCCGCCCTGGAACACCGCGCGGTCCTCCTCGGCCGTACGGACGACGACCTCGACAGCGCCCTCGCCGCCCTCGCCGCCGGCGAGGACGCCGCGGGCCTGGTCACGGACACCGCGACCGAGGGCAAGACCGCGTTCCTGTTCACCGGACAGGGCAGTCAGCGGCTCGGGATGGGACGGGAGCTGTACGACACCCACCCGGTGTTCGCCGACGCGCTCGACGCGGTGTGCGACCGCCTGGACCCGCTCCTCGAACTGCCCCTGAAGCAGGTCATGTTCGGGACGGACGCGGACCTCCTGGACCGGACCGGGTACACGCAGCCGGCGCTGTTCGCGGTCGAAGTCGCGCTGTTCCGGCTGATGGAGGGCTGGGGCCTGCGGCCGGATGCGGTGGCCGGGCATTCCATCGGTGAGATCGCCGCCGCACACGTGGCGGGGGTGCTGTCCCTCGACGACGCGTGCACCCTGGTCGCCGCCCGGGCCGGTCTGATGCAGGAGCTGCCCACCGGCGGCGCCATGATCGCCGTCCAGGCCTCGGAGGACGAGGTCCTGCCGCTGCTGACGACCGGCCGGGTCAGCATCGCCGCCGTCAACGGCCCCCGGTCGGTCGTCGTCGCCGGCGACACGGACGCGGCGGCCGCGGTCGCGGCGCACTTCGAGGCGCAGGGCCGCAAGACGAAGCGGCTCACCGTCAGCCACGCCTTCCACTCGCCCCTCATGGACGGCATGCTCGACGCCTTCCGCCGGGTCGTGCAGGGGCTGACGTTCGGGGCCCCGCAGATCCCGGTCGTGTCCTGCCTGACCGGTGCCCCCGTCACCGGCGAAATGGGCACTGCCGAGTTCTGGGTGCGGCACGTCCGCGAGGCGGTCCGCTTCCTCGACGGCGTCCGCGCCCTGGAGGCCGCCGGAGTGACCACGTACCTGGAACTCGGGCCCGAAGGGGTGCTGTCCGCGCTCGCCCAGGAATGCGTCACCGGCGAGGGCGCCGCCTTCGCCGCCGCGCTGCGCGCCGGGCGGCCCGAGCCCGAGACGGCCCTCGCCGCCCTCGCCCGCGCCCACGCCCACGGCGCCACCGTCGACTGGCCGACGTTCTTCGCCGGCACTGGCACCGGCACTGACGCTGGCGCCCGGCGCATCGACCTGCCCACCTACGCCTTCCAGCACGAGCGCTACTGGCTGGAGCCCGGCGCCACCACGGCCGGCGATGTGAGCGGGGCCGGCCTCGACCCCGCCGCCCACCCGCTGCTCGGTGCCGCCGTCACCCTCGCCGGCTCCGACCGCGTCCTCTGCACCGGCCGGCTCTCCCTGCGCACCCAGCCCTGGCTCGCCGACCACACCCTCGCCGGTACGGCGGTCCTGCCGGCCGCCGCGTTCGTCGAGCTCGCCGTACGTGCCGGTGACCGGGCCGGTTGCGGCCGCGTCGCGGAGCTCGTGCTCGGCACCCCGCTCGCCCTGCCCGCCGGCGGTGCCGGCGTGCGCGTCCAGGTGCTCGTCGAGAACCCCGACGAGCAGGGCAGCCGCGCCTTCACCATCTCCGCCCGACCGGAGGACGGCGACGGCGACCCCGGTGAGCACGACGGCTGGACGTGCCACGCCCGGGGCGTCCTCGCGCCCGCCGCACCCGAAACGGCGCCCCCCGCCACGTCCGGCCCCGTCCAGTGGCCGCCCGCCGGGGCCGCCCCCCTCGACCTCGACCCCCTGTACGCCGCCGGCGACGACCTCCAGCGCGGCCCGCTGTTCCGCGCCGTGGAGGCCGCATGGCACCTGGACGGCGAGTACTTCGCTCAGGTACGCCTGCCCGAAGGCGGGCCTCGGGCCGGCGAGTTCGGCCTGCACCCGGTGCTGCTGGACGCCGCCGCGCACGCCGCGGCCGCCCTGGTGGCCGCAGACCCGGACGCCGACGGCCGCCGTACGGGGGTGGGGCCCCGCAGCGTCTGGTCGGACGTGACCCTGCACGCCGTCGGAGCGGGCGCCCTGCGCGTCCGCATCCGGCCGGCCGCCGACGGCTCCGCCGACCCGGCGTTCGCCCTGGACCTCGCTGACGACCACGGCGACCCGGTGGCCACCGTCGGTCGCCTCGCCCCGCAGCCGTTCACTGACGCCGACGCCATCGGCACCGCGCAGCCCGTACCGGCCGTCGTCCGCGAGGCGCTGTTCCAGCTCGACTGGACGCCGCTGCCGCTGCCGAGCGCCACCGGTGCGGCGGCCGAGCCGCCCGGTGGCTGGGCCGTCCTCGGCCCCCTCGGTGTCGGGTACGGCCCGGCCACCCGCTACGCCGACCTGGCCGAGCTGGCCGAAGCCGTCGACGCCGGGGCGCCCGTACCGGCGTACGTCCTGGCCCCCTTCCCCCGGCAGGCGGCCGGGACCGGCCCGGACGCCCTGCGCGGGGCCACGCACCGGGCGCTGGCCCTGGTGCACGCCTGGCTGGCCGACGACCGGTTCGCGGCCTCCCGACTGGTCGTCCTGACCAGCGGTGCGGTCGCCGGTCCCGGCGGAGGCGGCGAGGACCTGCCGCACGCCGCCGTCCACGGTCTGCTGCGTTCCGCCGAGACCGAGAACCCCGGCCGCTTCGTCCTCGCCGACGTCCCCGACCTGTCCGACCCGGCGGCGCTCTCCGACCCGGCCGGGGCGGCCGTCCTCGCCGCGGCCCTCGCCTCCGGCGAGCCGGAGCTGCTGTTGCGCGACGGAACCGTCCACGTCCCGCGCCTGCGCCGCACCCGCGTGGCCGGCCCGACCGGCGGTGCCGCCATCGACCCGGACGGCACCGCCCTGATCACCGGCGGCTCCGGCACCCTCGCCGGAATCGTCGCCCGCCACCTCGTCACCGCCCACGGCGTGCGCCGGCTGCTGCTGCTCAGCCGCCGCGGCGCCGACGCGCCCGGCGCCGCCGAACGCACCGCGGAACTCGCCGGGCTGGGCGCCGAAGCGACCTGGGCCGCCTGCGACGCCGCCGACCGCGACGGCCTGGCCGCCGTCCTCTCCACGATCCCCGCCGAGCACCCCCTCACCACCGTCATCCACACGGCGGGCGTCCTCGACGACGGGCTGATCGGCTCCCTCACCCCCGAACGCCTGGACACGGTCCTGCAGCCTAAGGCCGTTGCCGCCCTCCACCTGCACGAGCTCACCCGCGACCTGCCGGTCACCGCGTTCGTCCTCTACTCCGCCGTCGCCGGCACCCTCGGCAGCGCCGGCCAGGCCAACTACGCCTGCGCCAACGCCCTCCTGGACGCCCTCGCCGAGCACCGCCACCACCAGGGCCTGCCCGCCACCGCCCTGGCCTGGGGCCTGTGGGCCGACGCCAGCGGCATGACCGGCGGGCTCGACGAGGCCCACCTGCGCCGCATGGAGCAACAGGGCATGGGCGCGCTCACCGCCGCTGACGGCACGGCCCTGCTCGATGCCGCACTGGCCTCCGGCCGTCCCACCCTCGTACCCGCCCGCCTGAACCCGGCCGCACTCCGCGACGCCGCCGCGCCCGGCCCCGTCGCCCCCCTCTTCCGGGAGCTCCTCGGCACCGGGGGACGCCGTACGGCGCGCACCCGCACCGACGGCGGCACGCCGCTCGCCGAACGGCTCGCCGGCCTCACCCGCCCCGAACAGGACCGCGTCCTGCTCGACCTCGTACGGGCCCAGGTCGCCTCCGTCCTCGGCCACGCCTCGGCCGAACACATCGAGCCCACCAAGGCGTTCAAGGACCTCGGCTTCGACTCGCTGACCGCCGTCGAGCTCCGCAACCGGCTCGGCGCGGCCACCGGCCTGCGCCCGGCCAGCACCCTCGTCTTCGACTACCCGACGCCCACGGCACTCGCCCACCGGATCCGCAGCGAACTCCTCGGCGAGGGGAACGAGGGCGACCGGGGCGCGGAACAGGGCTTCGACGGGGCGACCACCGCCGACGACCCCATCGCGATCGTCGCCATGAGCTGCCGCTATCCCGGAGGGGTCCGCAGCCCCGAGGAACTGTGGCGGCTCGTCGAGACCGGCGGCGACGCCATCGCCGGACTCCCCGGCAACCGCGGCTGGGACACCGTCGAGCTGCGGGCCGCCGAGGACGGCCACGGCCGGGCCTTCCAGGGCGGATTCCTCTACGACGCCGACTCCTTCGACGCCGACTTCTTCGGGATCTCGCCGCGCGAGGCCCTCGCGATGGACCCGCAGCAGCGGCTCCTGCTCGAAGCCGCCTGGGAGACGGTCGAGCGCGCGGGCATCGACCCCTCAGCGCTGCGCGGCAGCCGGGCCGGCGTGTTCGTCGGCGCCTCCTACACCGGCTACGACGCCCAACTGGAGCGGTCCGCAGACGCGGACGGCGTCCTCGGCCACGTGATGACCGGCAACGCGGGCAGCATCATGTCCGGCCGGGTCGCCTACGCGCTGGGCCTGGAGGGACCGGCCGTCACCGTCGACACCGCCTGCTCGTCGTCGCTGGTCGCCCTGCACTGGGCCATCCAGGCGCTGCGGGCC
>NZ_JBHWJJ010000207.1:0-9800 GCF_042732005.1 Streptomyces sp. NPDC059851
GTCGGCGTGACACCCTTCGGCGCGCGCCCCCCCCCCCTCCGGGGGTGCGGGCCACGCCCGTTTCGATGTCTCATCCGCCGCCCCTCCGGCGTCTCACTCGATGCGCGGGGCGAGCCGGGCGGGCCCGGCGGCCGGGTCGGACCGCAGTTTGTCCTGGAGCCACCGGTGCTCCTCGGCGAGCGGCTGGGGACCGCTGAGCGGGGGCACCCCGGACACCCTGACGCCGGGGGCGAGCGGGGGCTCGTACCGGGTCGGTGCGGTCGCCAGGGTGTAGGAGGTGGCGACGGCGATCACCGCGGTCACGCCGACGACGGCCCCCGTCCAGCGCCGGGTGCGGTGCTCGGCGGCGCCGCGGACGGCGGCCGCCGGGCGGGGCACGAGCGGCACGGGCGGTTCCAGGGCACCGAGCCGCTCCTCCAGCAGGGCGAGCCGCTCCCCGGGCGGTGCGCCGGCCAGTTCGGGGACGCGGACGGTGAGTTCTTCGTGGGCGTTGAGGAGGCGGATGCCGGCGGCGGGGGTGCTGGCCTCGGTCTCGGCGGCGGTGTCGGGGAGGTCGAGGCCGACGCCGTGGTAGAGCAGGACGGTACGGCGGTGGGTGGGGGACAGGTCCAGCAGGGCGTCCATCAGGATCCGGTCGGCCGGGTCCGCTGCGGCCGGGCCCGGATCAGGAGGCTCCTGGACGCGGCGGAGCCGGTGCCAGGGCGAGAGGGCGTACTCGTACGCGGCCGCGCGCACCCACCCGGCCGGGTCCGGATCGGTGGCGACCTCGGGCCACCGCGCCCAGGCCTGCTGGAACGCCCGCTCCACGGCCTCCAGGGCGAGGAAGCGGCGCCCGGTCAGCAAGTACGCCTGCCGGACCAGTCCCGGTGCGGTGGCCCGGTACAGCGCATCGAACGCCCCGCGGGGCCCTGCCGGGGCGTCCGGCTCGGCAGGGCCGGGCGGTGGGACCGGGCCTGACGGCACGTCCGCCGGAGGCGGGGTCAGCAGGCGGGCGTCCTCGGGTTCCTCGGTGCTCTCCTTCATGACCCACTCCCCGCAATGTCGAAAAAGTACATAAACGTATTTTTAGCGACACAACGGACATTCGCCTATTAACCGCCCATATCGCGTGTCGTTGTGCACCATGGCAAGGTGACCCAACTGACCGGGCGCCGGGCTCCGTTGCGGCCCGGCCCGCGCCACGCCGCGGCCCGTCGCCGCCGCTCACCCGAGGCCGCCGCCTGCGTGCTGGGCGGCGCCATGGCCGCCGGGCTGGGGCTCGGCTTCCTCGCCGTGCTCGTCATCGTGCTGTGGATCAGCTCCCCGTACCCCGACAGCGGACCCGGCGGGGCCCTCCACCTGGCCGCCGGCCTGTGGCTGCTCGCCCACGGCACCGAACTGGTCCGCTACGACACCCTGTCGGGGGTGCCCGCCCCGGTCGGGGTCACCCCGCTCCTCCTCATCGTGCTGCCGGCGCTCCTCATGCGCCGCGCCGGCCGCCTCGGCAGCGCCTCCGGCGACGGGGGTGCCGACACCGGCGGTGGCGAACCGGACGGGGGACTGCCCGCGAGCGCGGTCTTCTCCGCGGTGCTCTGCGGCTACCTGGCCGTCGGCTCCCTGGCCACCGCCTACGCGGCCGGCGGCCCGATGCCCGCCGACCCGCTCAGCGCGGCCTGGCACGTCCCGCTCGTCGCGGTGCTCGCCGCGGGCACCGGGGTGTGGACGGCCCGGGGCCGTCCGCTGGGACCGCTGCCGCCGCGGGTCCCCGCGGCCGTGCGCAGGGCGGTCGTCCGTCCCCGCTACGCGGTCGCGCTGCGGGCCGGGGCGGCCGGGACATTCGTCCTGGTCGGCGGGGGCGCGCTCGTGGTCGGGCTCTCGCTCGCCTGGCACGGCCCGGCGGTCGAGGACGGGTTCCTGGCGCTGACCGGCGTGTGGTCGGGCCGCTTCGCGGTCCTGTTGCTCGCTCTCGCGCTGCTCCCGAACGCGATGGTGTGGGGCGCGGCCTACGCCCTCGGGCCCGGCTTCTCCGTCGGCGGCGGCGCGACCGCCACCCCGCTCGGCTTCGCCGGGTCGCCCGCACTGCCGGAGTTCCCGCTGCTGGCGGCGCTCCCGCCGCAGGGGCCGGGGACCGTTCTGACCTGCGCGACCGCGGTGGTCCCGATGGCGGCCGGGCTGGTGGTCGGCTGGTCCGCGGTACGCCGTCCGCGTGAGGTCTCGTACGGGGAGACGGCCCTGACGGCGGTGCTCGGGGCGCTGGTGTGCGGGCTGGCGATGGCCGGGCTGGCGGCGGCTTCGGGCGGCTCGCTGGGCTCGGGCGAACTCACGCACCTCGGGCCGGTGTGGTGGGCGACGGGCGCGGCGGCCGCCGTCTGGACGCTGGTTCCCGCGCTGCCACTGGCGGTGTCGGTGCACGCCTGGCGGATGCGGCCGGTCCGGCGGGCGGCGCCCGCGGGGGGCGACGCACGGCACGCCAGCGGGGTCCGGGAGATCCGGTGGGAGGCGCTGCGGCAGGCGGCGGGAACCCCGGTTCCGGACCCCCCGCAGGACCCGGACCGTCCGACGGGCGCCGCCGGGGACCACCGTCCGCGGGTCGACGCCCCGGCCGGCGACGGGACAGCGGCGCAGGCCGTGCCCGTACCGTCACCCGTGCCCGTACCGTCATCCGCGCCCGGGCCGGCGCCCGGGCCCGTGCCCGGATCCGCGCCCGATTCCGCGCCGGTTCCGGTGCCGTCGCCGGCGCCGGCGACGGCACCCGAGCGGGGCCGGGCTGCGGCCGGACGGCCCCGCCCCGTCACCCTCGTGACGGCATTTCAGCCGGCCCTGGCGCAGCTCGCGGCCCCCGCCCGCCGGACCGTCGTCGGTGCCGCAGCGGCCCCGGCCCCAGCCGCACCCCCTGCCGCAGCAGCCCCGGCCACGGCCGCACCTCGGACGCCCCCGGTGCCGTCCGTGGCGGGCGCCCGGGTGCTGGCCCGCCGCCGATCCCCCGTCTGACCGGTTACGGGCGGACCTTCAGGACCTTGCCGAGCGCGTTGTCGGGCAGCAGCGTGTTGCACTGGAGCTCCGCCCGCTTCGTCAGGGCGTCGTCGCGGCAGATGTAGAAGTCCTTGTACGCGAGCTGCACCCCGTACGAGCCCAGCGCCAACAGGATCGCGAGCGCGGCCGTCACCAGCCCGCCGACCGCCGCCGTCCGCTGGGGGCCGGCCGCGGGCCCCAGGGCCGCCAGGCCGCCCCGGGCCGGGGACGTGGCGCCGCCCGCGGCGCCCGCCAGCGCCCCGGCGGCGGCCGCGTCCGGCCCGGCGGGCGCGGGCCGACCGCGCAGGCCGCTGATCCCCCAGTACACCGCGAGCGCGCCGAGCAGCAGCCCGACCGACGGGATCCCGAAGATCCCGAAGAAGAAGCCCCACATGCCCGCGAGCAGCGCGTAGCGGGCGCGCCGCTGGACCGGGTCCGTCGGGTCCCAACGCGCCGGCCCGCCGGGCCCGGCCCCCGGTCCGCCCGGTCCGGCCGGCCCGGATCCGGGGTCCTGGCCGGGGCGGCCGCCGTTGCCGCCGCGCGGCTGCCACGGCTGGTCGGGCCGGCCCTCCGGGGGAGCCGCGAAGGGGTTGTCGTCGGTGGAGGAGTCGGGCTGACGGCGGTCCGGCATCGAGTGCGTTACTTCCCCTGTGTCGTGGACGCCGGCCGCGCCCGGCCGGGGCCGGGGCGGCGGTGTCGCTATGCGTCGCGCAGGTCGTGCGAGGTGCGCCGGAGGGTTGCGCCGCCCCCCTGGCACCGCGCAGTTCGCGGCTTGTATCCCAGACGCTACCCCTCGGCCGTCCCCCCGTCCCGCGGGGGCCGTCCCGTGTGCCGGTATCGTTGCGTGCGGTCGGTGGCTTCGTAGGGTCCCCCGTAAAACAGGGCATCGAAGTTTTGTATGACCGCACAAGACGAACGACGATCTCCGTGAGAAAGGGCCTCCCATGGCCGCCTCCCGCCTGGTCGTGCTGGTCTCCGGCTCCGGCACCAACCTCCAGGCCCTGCTCGACGCCATCGACGCCCATCCCGGCGGAGCGGAGGGCTTCGGGGCCGAAGTCGTCGCCGTGGGGGCCGACCGGGACAACATCGCCGGTCTCGAACGGGCCGAGAAGGCCGGGATCCCCACCTTCGTGTGCCCGGTCAAGGCCCATGCGAGCCGCGCGGAGTGGGACGCCGCCCTGACCGCGGCGACCGACGCGTACGCGCCGGACCTCGTCGTTTCAGCCGGGTTCATGAAGATCCTGGGGAAGGCGTTCCTCGACCGCTTCGGCGGCCGCATCGTCAACACCCATCCCGCCCTCCTCCCCTCCTTCGCCGGGGCCCACGGCGTCCGGGACGCCCTCGCGTACGGCGTGAAGGTCACCGGCTGCACGGTCCACTTCGTGGACGCCGGCGTGGACACCGGCCCGATCATCGCCCAGGGTGTGGTCGAGGTCAGGGACGAGGACGACGAAGCCGCTCTCCATGAGCGCATCAAGGAAGTCGAGCGCCAGCTGCTCGTCGACGTCGTGGGGCGCCTGGCCCGGCACGGCTACCGCATTGAGGGACGAAAGGTAACAATCCAGTGACCGCCGCAGAGAGCAGCACCACCTCGTCGAAGCGACCGATCCGGCGCGCCCTCGTCAGCGTCTACGACAAGTCGGGACTGGAGGAGCTGGCCCGCGGCCTGCACGAGGCGGGTGTCTCCCTCGTCTCCACCGGCTCCACGGCCTCCCGCATCGCCGACGCCGGCGTGCCCGTCACCAAGGTCGAGGAGCTCACCGGCTTCCCCGAGTGCCTCGACGGCCGCGTCAAGACCCTGCACCCGCGCGTCCACGCCGGGATCCTCGCCGACCTGCGCCTCGACAGCCACCGCGAGCAGCTCGCCGAGCTGGGCGTCGAGCCCTTCGACCTGGTGGTCGTCAACCTCTACCCGTTCCGGGAGACGGTCGCCTCGGGCGCCACGCCCGACGAGTGCGTCGAGCAGATCGACATCGGCGGCCCGTCCATGGTGCGCGCCGCCGCCAAGAACCACCCGTCCGTCGCCGTGGTCACCAGCCCGGCCCGGTACGCCGACGTGCTCGCCGCGGTGCAGGGAGGCGGCTTCGACCTCGACGCCCGCAAGCGGCTGGCGGCCGAGGCCTTCCAGCACACCGCCGCGTACGACGTCGCCGTCGCCTCCTGGTTCACCAACGCGTACGCCCCGGAGCCGGAGGCCGTGCTGCCCGAGTTCCTGGCCGGCGCCTGGGACCGCAAGGCCGTCCTGCGGTACGGCGAGAACCCGCACCAGGCCGCGGCCCTCTACACCGACGGGCAGCCGGGCGGGCTCGCCAACGCCGAGCAGCTGCACGGCAAGGAGATGTCCTTCAACAACTACGTGGACACGGAGGCCGCCCGCCGGGCCGCCCACGACCACGACGAGCCCTGCGTCGCGATCATCAAGCACGCCAACCCGTGCGGCATCGCGATCGGCGCGGACGTCGCCGAGGCGCACCGCAAGGCCCACGCCTGCGACCCCCTCTCGGCCTTCGGTGGCGTCATCGCCGTGAACCGCCCGGTGACCGTCCAGCTCGCCGAGCAGGTCGCGGAGATCTTCACCGAGGTCATCGCCGCCCCCGCCTACGAGGAGGGTGCGCTCGCGATCCTGTCCAAGAAGAAGAACATCCGCGTGCTGCGCGTCGACGGCAGCCCGCACCAGCCCGGCGACCTCAAGCCGATCTCGGGCGGCGCGGTCCTCCAGCAGAGCGACGTGTTCCAGGCCGAGGGCGACGACCCGAAGAACTGGACGCTGGCGACCGGCGAGGCCCTCGCCCCGGAGGAGCTCGCCGAGCTCGCCTTCGCGTGGAAGGCCTGCCGGGCCGTGAAGTCCAACGCGATCCTGCTCGCCAAGGACGGCGCCTCGGTCGGTGTCGGCATGGGCCAGGTCAACCGGGTGGACTCCGCCAAGCTGGCCGTGGAGCGGGCCGGCGCCGAGCGCGCGCAGGGCTCGTACGCCGCGTCCGACGCCTTCTTCCCGTTCCCGGACGGGCTGGAGATCCTGACCGCGGCGGGCGTCAAGGCCGTGGTGCAGCCGGGCGGTTCGGTCCGTGACGAGCAGGTCGTCGAGGCCGCGAAGGCGGCGGGCGTGACCATGTACTTCACCGGCACCCGCCACTTCTTCCACTGAGCACCCCGAGCACACCGCTCCGAGTACGGCGAAGGCCGCCATCCGCAGCAGCGCGGGTGGCGGCCTTCGCCGTACGCCGTGGCGGCGTCGGTGCTCCTAGTACTGCGGACGGCGGAAGTACGCGCCGGCGGCCGAGTTGGCGAGGCCGACGAGGACCCACAGGGCGAGCCCGAACTGGATCAGAGCCATGAGCAGCGAGAACACGACCGCGCCCGCCGCCTCGTCACTGCTGAGCGCGACCAGGTTCATGAGGAGGCTGAGCCCGGAGAAGAGGGTCATCAAAGAGCCGTAGACGATGCCGGACACCCGGACGCCGCTGCGGCCCTTGCTCAGCTTGGCGGCGGTCAGGATGGGCCACAGCGACAGGGCCAGGATGAAGATGCCGCCGATGACCACAGCCGCCCCCGCGACCGCTCCCGCATCGCTCGCCGTGGAGCTGGAGGAGCCGGAGAGGACGGAGGCGAACACCGCCCCGCCGAGGAGGAACAGGACCCCGCCCAGGGCCTGGAGGCCGCCGACGATGAACAGGATGACGCGCGCGGCCTTCACACCGCCCGGCATCGGCATCTGTACGCCCGGGTAGCCTCCGGCGGGGTGCGCCGGGTAGGCCTGCTGGGCCTGCGGGTAGGCGTAGCCGCCCTGCGGGGCCTGCTGCGGGTAGCCGTAACCGGGCTGGCCCTGCGGCTGCTGCCCGTACGGGTTGTTCGGGTCACCGAAGCTCATCTTGGGGTGTTCCTCCGTGGAAGTGCGGGGACGCACGGCACGCACGGAGGTCGTACTGCAACTTGCGGCCCGCCCCCCGGCACTGCCCGCGGCACTCTTTTGCTCATCGTCGGCCGACCGGCCCGGACTTGTCCAGCCGCTATTGCGACCGGCCCGTCACTTGTTGTGCAAGTGCAACGATTGGTTCAAGCCTGTGACCGTACGGCAGACCCCTTGAGTGGAACCGGGGCCGCCCCATCCGGGAGGATGGATGCATGACCGCCCAGATTCTCGACGGCAAGGCCACCGCAGCCGCGATCAAGTCCGAACTGGCCGCCCGTGTGGCGGCCCTCAAGGCCCGGGGCGTCACCCCCGGACTCGGCACCCTGCTGGTCGGCGACGACCCGGGCAGCCGCTGGTACGTCAACGGAAAGCACAAGGACTGCGCCGAGGTCGGCATCGAGTCCATCCGCCGCGAACTGCCCGCCACGGCCACCCAGGAGGAGATCGAGGCGGTCGTCCGCGAGCTGAACGAGGACCCGGCCTGCACCGGCTACATCGTGCAACTCCCGCTGCCCAAGGGCATCGACACCAACCGGGTGCTGGAGCTGATGGACCCGGCGAAGGACGCCGACGGCCTGCACCCGATGTCCCTGGGTCGGCTGGTGCTGAACGAGCCGGGACCGCTGCCCTGCACCCCGTACGGCATCGTCGAGCTGCTGCGCCACCACGGTGTGGAGATCAAGGGCGCCCACGTCGTGGTCGTCGGCCGCGGCATCACCGTCGGCCGCTCCATCGGCCTGCTGCTCACCCGCAAGTCCGAGAACGCCACCGTGACCCTCTGCCACACCGGCACGCGCGACCTGTCCGGGATCCTGCGCCACGCCGACATCGTCGTCGCGGCGGCCGGCGTCCCGCACCTGGTCAAGCCGGAGGACGTCAAGCCCGGCGCGGCCGTCCTCGACGTGGGCGTCAGCCGCGACGAGAACGGCAAGATCGTCGGTGACGTGCACCCCGGCGTCGCCGAGGTCGCCGCGTGGATCTCCCCGAACCCGGGCGGTGTCGGCCCGATGACCCGGGCCCAGCTCCTCGTCAACGTCGTCGAGGCGGCCGAGCGGACGGCGACCAGTGCGGGCTGAGCACGACGCCGAGCCCGACACCGAAACCGGCGCCGGCGCCGAAGCAGCGGCCGAGGCCGAGGCCAGCGCCGCCGCCAAGGCCACGCCCACGGCCGACACCGGCGCCGAGGGGACGGCGGCGCCGAAGTCGCGCCGCTTCCCCGCCGTCACCCAGGACACGGCCCGCCCCGAGGGCGCGGGCCGGGCCGGGCCCGGGGACGCGCTCGCCGCCCGCCAGTGGCCGATGCTCAGCGTGCTCGCCGCGACCGCGATCGGTCTGTTGCTCACCGCGCTGGGGCAGCCGCGGGTCGGCTGCCTGGTCATCGGCGTGGCCCTGATCGGCGCCTCCGTGCTGCGGCGGGTCCTGCCGGACGTGGGCATGCTCGCGGTGCGCTCCCGGTTCACGGACATGATCACGTACGGGCTGCTGGGCGTGGCGATCACGCTGCTCGCGCTGGTGATCGAGCCCAAGCCGTGGCTGGAGATCCCGTTCCTGGAGGACGCGGTCCGCTTCACCGTCCGCTGAGGCCGCGGGGCGGGTGAGGAAACCGGTGTCCGGGAGGTCGCCGGGCCACTGGATCCACCCGTCCGGATGAGCCGTACGGGCGAATTGCGGGGGCGTGTACGGCCGCCCGCCTTCGAACTCCCGGTCCATGTGCCACGGACCACACGGACCGGGGGGTTGGGGTGCTTGGGAGTCGGATAGCCTGACGCCGGATGTCTCTTCACGTCAAGATTCGCAGGGAAGCGGCGTCCGCCAGCACATGGGGCGGGGACGCCCCACCGCCAGCTGTCTAACGGAGAAGGCCATGACCCGCACTCCTGTGAATGTCACCGTCACCGGCGCCGCCGGCCAGATCGGCTACGCGCTGCTCTTCCGCATCGCCTCCGGTCACCTGCTCGGCGCGGACGTGCCGGTCAAGCTCCGCCTGCTGGAGATCCCCCAGGGCCTGAAGGCCGCCGAGGGCACGGCCATGGAGCTCGACGACTGCGCCTTCCCGCTGCTGAAGGGCATCGACATCTTCGACGACCCGAACAAGGGCTTCGAGGGTGCGAACGTCGCCCTGCTCGTCGGCGCCCGCCCCCGCACCGCGGGCATGGAGCGCGGTGACCTGCTCTCCGCCAACGGCGGCATCTTCAAGCCGCAGGGCAAGGCCATCAACGACCACGCCGCGGACGACATCAAGGTCCTCGTCGTCGGCAACCCGGCCAACACCAACGCCCTGATCGCCCAGTCGGCCGCCCCGGACGTACCGGCGGAGCGCTTCACCGCGATGACCCGCCTGGACCACAACCGCGCGATCTCGCAGCTGGCCGCCAAGACCGGTGCCGCCGTCTCCGACATCAAGCGCCTGACGATCTGGGGCAACCACTCCGCCACCCAGTACCCGGACATCTTCCACGCGGAGATCGCCGGCAAGAACGCCGCCGAGCTCGTGAACGACCAGGCGTGGCTGGCCGACACCTTCATCCCGACCGTCGCCAAGCGCGGCGCGGCCATCATCGAGGCCCGTGGCGCCTCGTCGGCCGCGTCCGCCGCCAACGCCGCCATCGACCACGTCCACACCTGGGTCAACGGCACCGCCGAGGGCGACTGGACCTCCATGGGCATCCCGTCGGACGGCTCCTACGGCGTCCCGGAGGGCCTCATCTCCTCCTTCCCGGTCGTCTGCAAGGACGGCAAGTACGAGATCGTCCAGGGCCTGGACATCAACGAGTTCTCCCGTGCGCGCATCGACGCGTCCGTGCAGGAGCTCTCCGAGGAGCGCGACGCGGTCCGCGAGCTCGGCCTCATCTGAAGCTGATGCCACGGGCGGGGCCCCGGCGCACATGGTGCGCCGGGG
>NZ_JBHWJJ010000208.1:0-9791 GCF_042732005.1 Streptomyces sp. NPDC059851
GGGGCCCGCGTCGGGCAAGGCCAGGGGGCCACTCGTTCAAATTCCGGGCAGGATCACGACCTGCCCGAGTTGCCGGGCCAGCGTACGGCCCCCTGGCCATGCCCGACCCCAACCCGGGCAGGACACCGGCCAAAGCCCACTCCACCGACCTCACGCGCGCAGCCGTCTGACGGCAACGCCGACGGCAACACGGACGCACAGGAGGGGACTTCCACGCACATCCACGGACTGGCCGAATTACGTTGACCTGCGAAAACGCAGATTACGGCACCCCGGCCAGCACACGTACTATGTGCTCGCAGGCGCCACCCCAGTCCTCGTCCACAATTGCGGTCCGAACGCAGATGCGCCGGCGGCCTCATCTGGCGAGGCGATTGTCCATCTCGATCGCCCCAATGGGCATGCCTTGATTACCATCCGCTCTGGAGATGAGGTCTTGAGTACTCATCAGTTCGGCGGAGTTGATCTCCCGACGAACGGTGTTGCCACATTCGATCCGGCAACGCTCTCCCCGACAACGATCAACGTGAGGATTTCGCTGCCGAATGCGGAAGGCGCCATGGCGTACGCCGAAGTCATGATGTCTAAGACTGCGAGAGGCGCCTATCCGAAGTACGACCTGGAAAGTCAGAGTTGCGTCACATATTGCGCTCAGGTCCTTCGGGCGGGCGGCGTTTCCGACATACCGCTGGACACGTTCAGTGCCACGAGATGGTTGATTCGAAGGCATGGATAGGGTGGTCGAAGTGGAACTGTGTAACTTGCAGAAAGGGGAGTGACCTCTAACGTGTCGATGCCAGAAGGGTGGGAGTGGCTCGAAGAGATGCCTGATGAGTGGCATCCGCCAGAGGAACTGCGAGGACCCTCGAACGCTGCCGCGATCAACCTCGCCATTCAGATCCTGGCGTGCGACGTCGTCAGTCTGGAGATCCAAGCCCTCGTGGGGAGATTCATCATCGAGCAGTCGCAGTTCACATCTTGGTTCCTCCGCGAAGTGAAGGGTGCCGGACGCGACCTTCGGGAGGTCGCATTGATCTCGCAGTCGTCTCTAAAGCAAACCCGTTTGGTGTTCGAGGCTTGGAAGGCCCTCCAGGAATCCCTGAACGCCAAGGGGCGGGATGAGGACCTTTTTCCGGTGATTGCGGCCAAGAAAGATGCTCTTGCTGGAGCTCTGACGGACGCTGCTGATGCCCTCGCGGAGGCGCAGCGACCTTGATGCCAATCCGAATCATGTGGGAGTGGTTCGCGATCCGCTTCCATGAGGAAGGCATCCTGCTTTCTTCACTTGCCTGAAGTCGATATCCCGCTCGCCCCCGGCTCAAATGCACCGGGGGCGAGCGGGCTTCTGACGGCAACGCTGACGCAGCGGCAACGCCGACGGCAACAGGGGTGCACAGGAGGGGACTTCCGCGCACATCCACGGACTGGCCGAATTACGGTGACCTGCGAAAACGCAGATGACGGCACCTCGGCCAGCACACGTACTATGTGCTCGCAGGCGCCACCCCGGTCCTCGTTCACAACTGTGGCGTTGTTGACGCGGTGCATGCGGAAGCAGAAGCAGTTGCCGACCTTTCGGGGTCTCAGCGCCCGCAGGTGATTGAAGCTCTGCAAGTTCCCGGTAATGCTCCCATTGTCGCCCATAGTGATGGAGGAGCAGGAACTCGGCGGGTGCATCCGGCCATCCAAGGAATCCTCGATTCCATACCTACCGCTCAGCGTGGAAATAATCATGGAGGTTGCGGGTTGGTTCAGTGCTTGACTGAAGCCTTGGATGCTGGGCTCGATCCGACTGGGGCCACCGCTGCTGCGACCGTGGGGCGCACCAGGACGAACAAGAACTTCAAGAAGCTCATTGGGCCGTGCGATAGTTGCCGGGTACTAGTCGAGCACTTCGAGATCGATTTCAGGATGGCGCCGTAGATGCCTCGATTCTCCGACGAAGTAGAGGGCGTCCTTCGACGTGCTGGCTGGCTACCGGATCGCCGGGTTGACCTCGCTCAATGGAAGGTGTCTTCGGCAGAGTTCACCTGGCATGCCGCAGCAGAGAAGTTCCTCCAGGAGTTTGGTGGACTGCGAGTCGATAACAGCGGGCCTGGAATCACATGCGCGCGGGAGTCGTTCGAGTTCGATCCGGAGCTTGCAATCGGAGAGGGTGAAAGGTTTGCGGAGCTTTCTGAATTGTTCGGTCATAAATTCTTCCCTTTGGGGGAAGTGGGGCAGGGGGAATTCTTCCTGGCGATCGATGAAGAGGGCGCCATCTACCTCCTTGGAGCTTGGGTGCTAAGGCACGGTCCAGGGGATTTGGCCTTGGAGCATCTCGTTACGGGAGTCGCGCCAGAAAGGCTTAGTCGGCCCACCTAAAGTATTTCGTAACCGCGTCGCATTAATACGGTATGGAGGCCACTGGCGAAGTTCCGTACGATTCGACGCTTGGGAATGCCGCAGCGGCCCCTCCGGATCTTTTCCGGTGGGGCCGCTGGGGTGTTTGACGGCAACGGTGACGGCAACGTCAGCGGACGACGACTGTGGTAAGTGGGCCGTCAGGGTCGTCGTCCTGGCTGAGTGCGTGGCCCAGGGTGTCGATGGCTTGGCGTTGGAGCCGGAGTCGGACGTGGGCGTAGACGCTGGCCGTGACGCCAATATGGGCGTGGCCCAGAAGCTCCTTGATCACGATGAGGTCGACGCCCTGTTCCAGGAGCAGGGTGGCGGTCGAGTGGCGGAGGTCGTGGAAGCGGATGCGCCGGAGTCCGGCGCGGTCGAGGAAGGTGCGGAAACGGCGGGTGAGGTTGGCCGGGTCGAGAGGCCGGCCACTCGGCGTGGTGAAGACGAGGCCGCCGTCTTGCCAGCCCGACCCTGCCGTCTCGCGCTCCTTGTGCTGCCGTTCCTTGTGCTGCTTGAGGGAGTGGATGCATTCCGCCGGGAGAGCGATGCGGCGTTCAGACGCCCGGGTCTTGGTGGGCAGGTGGGTGAGGCCGCCGGTGCTGGTGCGCTGGAGCGAGCGGCGGATGGTCGCGGTTCCACTGTTGAGGTCGAGGTCTTCCCAGTGGAGGCCGAGGAGTTCGCCTTTGCGGAGGCCGGTGCGCAGGGCGAGTTCGTACAGCGCATGGAGCCTGTCGGTGCGGGCGGCGTCGAGGAAGTGGCGGGCCTCGGCCGCCGTGAGTGGCCGGAAGCGCTTGGGCCGGGGTGCGGTGGTCTTGACGTTCCGGGCGACGTTGCGGGGCAGCTCGTCTTCGCGGACGGCGTGTTCCAGGGCGGACTTGAGCACCGAGTGCACGTAGGTCACCGTCAGAGGAGACAGCTGCTTCTGACAGCACTCGCCGATCGCACAGCACTTCTTCCGTTCGGTGTCCAGGCCCTGGGTGCAGCACTGGCAGGTGGTGCGGAGCCGGTCGAGGAAGGTGCGGATGTCCTTGGCGGTGAGCCGCGCGATCTTCTTGGTGCCGAGGCCGGGGATGAGGTGGAGGCGGACACAGGTGGCGTAGCGGGTGTGGGTGTTCTCGCGGAGCGAGTGGATGGCGACGCCGTTCAGCCAGTACGTGAGGTGGTCGCTGACGGTGCTGTCTGCGGTGGCGACGGGTACGCCGCGGTTGCTGTCGGCGATCTTCTCGGCGAGTTTGTCTGCGGCTTCCCTGCGCGTGCTGCCGTAGACACGGACGCGTTTGCTGGTGCCGTCGGCGGCGAGGACGTAGCCGGCGGCTTCCCAGCGGCCGTCCTTGCGCTGGTAGATGGTGCCTTCGCCGTTCGCACGTGTCTTCTTGCGTGGAGCAGTCATCAGGCGGCCTCCTCCAGGTGACGCTGGACGTAGTCGCCCAGTGCTTGGGAGGGGATACGACGGGCGCGGCCGATGGTCACTGAGGCCAGGCGTCGGGTGCGCAGCAGGTTGTAGAGGGCGGAGCGGCCGATCCTGAGGCGGGCCATGGCTTCCGGAACGGTGAGGAGTTCGCTATCACGCACCGGCCGTCACCTCCAGCTTGCGGGTCGGGCCACCGTTGATGAAGCCTGCGAGGCGTTCGAGGTCGGGGGTGAGGCCGGTGCCGTCGTATGCCCAGTGGGCGAGGACGAGGGTGGTCGGGGAGGGCGGAGGGGTGTGGCGGCGGTGCCAGGCGGCTCGGGCGGCCCGGAGGGCGCCGAGGGTGGTGGAGTAGGCGCGGGTCTTGGAGGAGAAGTGGCCGCGGAAGCCGAGCATGTGGGCCCACTTGCGCAGATTCAGGTGCTTGAGGTCGTCGCGGGCGCCGAGGGTCCAGGCAGTGTCGATCATGCGGGCGGCGTGCTCGGGCACGGACTCGGACCAGAGGTCGGTGATCTTCTTCAGCCGGTGGTCGAGGGTGCCGGTGGCGGCTTCGGTTCCCTTGGTGGCGTACTTGGCGACGTATCCGGCGACCTTGCCCTCGGTGATCGTGATCCCGCCCTGGAAGGCCGCGGACCGGATGATCCTGGTGTCGACCTGCTCGCCGAAGGCGAAGGAGTGGGTGCGATTTTTGAGCGTGGGCCCGTCGACGTGGGCGCGGGTGGCCGAGATCCGGATCGCGTCGGCCAGGAGTTCGGGGGTGGCCCAGGCAGGTGGTGGGGTGTAGGGGCCTGCGGGGCCGTCGAGGCGGATTACGGCGTGGAAGTGGATCAGTCCGCGCTGCTGGTACTCGGCGACCTTGGCGTACGAGACCCGGACGACCTTATGCAGCAGACGCTGCGGGATACCGGCTGTGGCGGCGATGGTGCGGCGCAGGTGGAGCATGAAGCGGGCCCACAGGGCCGGGGCGTGGGCGTTCCACAGCACGGCGCCGGTGTAGTCGTATCGCTCGGGGTCGAGCGGGGTGCCGAGGAGCGGGTCGCCCTTGGTGTGGGTGCGTCCGCAGCGGCAGCGGGCGGAACCGCCGGTGCGTCGGCCGTGCACTGGCCCGTACGACGGTGCGGTGAGCGTGGCGAACACCCTGGGGTGGGTGGCGACCTGGTCGGGGATGTTCTTGCCGCCGCGCAGGCCGGCGGCAATGAGGTGGTAGGTGTCCTGGCGGTAGAGCTCGGCGCAGGAGGGGCAGCGGGTGGTGCGTCGGTTGCCACAGCGCACCAGGAGGTGGCCGGCGGGCAGTTCCTTGGATGTCAGTTCGCGCAGGATCTCGCCGGTGAAGGTGTCGATCTCGGTGCGCTGGCCTTCGAGCCGGATGGGCTGGGAGCAGCCGCCGAGCGAGGAGAGCTGTCGTATCAGGCCGATCAGGTTCCGGTACCCGGTGAACGTGGGCAGCGCGTCCGTGTCCGGTTCGGGACGGGGGATTGTGGCGGTGGGGTTGTGCGGTGGCATGCTGGCGGGACCTCTCTGCACTGCGGCACACGTGTGCCGTGGATGGATGGGAGGAGGCCCCGGCAGGGGCGAGGGTTTGGCGACTACACGCCCTTGCCGGGGTTCACTGCGAAGCGGGACCAGCAGGCGGCGGTCACGCTGCCTTGTCCAGGTCGACGCGGTCGGGCAGGTCGCGGACCTTGAGCCCTTCGGCGCACATGAGGTCGTTGATCTGCCAGCAGGCTTCGGTGGGCAGGTAGACCGAGCGCAGCCGGACCGGGGTGCGCATGTCGCCGATGGAGGCGATGGACACGCCCTGGGGCATGGTGCGGTCGGCGGCGGTGATGTCCAGGTCCCGGCCGTCGGGGAAGAGGTGAAGGAAGTCCTCGATGGTGTCGACGCGGTGGCAGATCCGGGCGGACAGGTTGGTGCGCACGGCGGTGGTGAGCACGTCGGCGGAGGGCTTCTGGGTGAGCAGCCACAGCCGTACGCCGAACTTGGCGCCCTGGCTGGCGATGGCCAGCAGCTCGGCCTCGAAGCGTTCGCGGGCCTTGCGGTCCGGGTGCCGGGTGTAGTTCGCCACCTCGTCGATCACCACGAGCAGCAGCGGCAGCTCGGGGCTGAACTCGGTGATGCGGTCGGTGCGGCCGGACCAGAACAGCCGTTCCCGGCGCTGCATCTCCTCGCGTACCCAGCGCAGGATCTCGGTGGGCTCGTCGGGGTGTATGGCGTCGGAGACCTTGTACGCGGTGCGCCACCAGGGGGCGGCGGCTCCGAGGTTGGGGTCGATCACGATCAGGCGCACGTCCCGCATGAGCGAGGCGTAGGCGAGGAGGGTGTTGACGGTGATCGATTTTCCGGAGCGGGTGAGGCCGGCGATGAGGGCGTGGGCGGAGTAGGCGAGGTTGAGCACGATGGGGGTGCCGTCCTCGTCCCAGCCGAGCAGTACGTCATCGGTGGAGACGAACTGCCCCGGTCGGCAGACGGGGGAGCCGTCCGGGCCCAGGAGTGGTGAGCGGATCACTGCCTTCAGCGGCTCACGCCGGAAGCCGCGCGCGACGATCACTCCGGGCTTGGGCTGGCTGATGCGGATGCGGCGCATTCCCCAGGCGTCGCACAGGCCCTCGCCCGCGTCCTGCCAGGCGCTCAGCCCCACCTGCGGCAGGGCATCGGCGGTGACGGTGACGCCGAAGGCGTCGGCGCGGGTGTGCAGGCGCGGCACCAGCACCCGCGGTTTCGTCGGTTGCTCCTGCGGGCCGTACTGCTGGAGCACGGTCGGGGCGGCGTCCTTGACGGCCAGGCCCAGCATCGGCGCGAGCCGCTTCCAGCCCCAACGGATCCGCCGTGCCTGCCGCAGGCTGATACGGGTCTCGGCATCGGCCCGGTACCAGCGGGCGAAGCAGTACCCGGCCCAGCCCAGCAGCCCAAGCGAGACCAGCACGGCGAGGACGAGCAGCGCGAGCCCAAGGCGGTTGTCGGGCATCAGGCGCCTGCCTTGAGGGTGATGGCGTCGGCGCGGACGGAGACGCCGTGCCGGTCCTTGCCGTTGATTTCGTTCTCCCAGGCCGAGGCGACAAGTCCGGTGAAAGCCACCGGCAGGCCGACCTTCAGGCCCTTGCCGAGACCGGGCTCGGGGATCTTCACGGCGATCACTTCGGCGCGGCCGTTGAACGCGAACATCACTTCCACCAGGTGCACGTGGGCGCCGGTGCCCCGGTCGATCGCGGGCTGTCGGCCCTCGCGGTCCTTGAACTGCGGGCGGGGCTCGGAGGCCAGGATCATCAGTGCCTGGGACTGGTCGATGGGCATGGTCTTCACGGCAGACCTCCAGGTAGAGGGATGTGGATCACCCGTGTGGGTGATCACGTGCCACACAACATAACATCAATCCTCAGTCCATCCGTAGTCATTTCCTATTGAGTCCATCCGTTGCTGCGGCGGTCCATCCGTAGGGCCGCTACCCTGACCCCGTGGGCTGAGCTGGTGAAATAGGGCGGCAGCGAGCAGCCCTGTGAGCCCAATCGGACCCGAACCAGGGATGGACATGCCTGCTGACGAAGCGCGTTTGACGTTCGAGCGCATCGCGGACGACCTGCGGCAGGAGATCCGGGACGGCAAGCTGCGACCGGGGCAGTTGCTCCCGACGCAGACCCAGCTCATGCAGACCTACAAGGCGTCGAGCCTGACCGTGCAGAAGGCCATCCGGCTCTTGCGGAACGAGGGCTGGGTCATCGCCCGCCAAGGGCGCGGCACGTTCGTCACGCGCTCGGCCGACTTCGAGGACGCCTTCGAGAAGGTCGCCAGCGACCTCCAGCAGCAGATCTACTCCGGCACCTTGGCACCCGGCGCCAGGCTTCCCGCCCGCGAGGTGTTGGCCGAGCATTACGCGGTGCCGCTCAATGTGGTCACCAACGCCATCGCCCTGTTGGCCGGCAACTTCCTGCTGCGGTTCCCAGGCGAGCTGCCCGGTGACGAGGTCTATGTACGCGACTGGGAGGACCACGGCTTCGCCACCCAGCTCATCCACGGTCGTCTGGTTCGCAAGATCAGGGACGGCTCACTGTCCAGGGGCGCCACGCTGACGGTGGATGAAGTAGTCGATGCGATCGGAGGTGACGCCGAAGCTGCCGACCAGGCGCTGACCTTCCTCGCCCTGGAGGGCCGGGTCAGGAAGATCCACGAGACCAGGGGATCGCATCGGGAAGTCGCGTACGTTGTCCTGGGCGGCGAGTTCGGCACCGAGGTACCGGTCACCGTGCAGCCGGTGGACGAGTCGGCCGAAGCATCCGAGACCCCGGTGAAGGAGTTCCCGACCGGCGGGGTTGCGGATCTGGCCTACAAGCTGGAACGCGCCCTGGAGCGGATCGAGGAGCTGGAGGAGCGCGTCGAACGCCTCGAAGGCCGCGACGCGGGCTGAACAGGCATGTGAACGACGGCGTCCCCGAAGGCCGCAGGTTGGCCTTCGGGGACGCTTCGCGTTGATCGGTCAGGGCTGGTACTCGTAGCCGATGGTGAACCGGGGCGGCAGACACCACTCCCCGTACTCGATGATTCCTTCCGCGTCCGACCATCGGTGGGCGCCGGCCAGGATTGGGGAGCCGACCGGCAGTCCTAGTGCGCTCGCCTCTCGGGCGTCGGCGGGGCGGGCGTGCATGTCGTCTCGGGCGTGGGTGATCGTGCGCCCGGTGGCTTCCAGGACCCGGGCGGACAGTCCGTGATTGCGGCCCGGGGCGGTGTTCAGCAGGTCGGGTACGAGGGCGGCGAACGGGGCCGGGTACCAGGTCACGGCGAACACGGTCCGGGTCTTGCCCCGGCCGGCCAGCCACTCGCGCCGGACCACCTGGTCCCCGGGCTCCAGGTCGAAGATCTCCGCCACGTACAGCGGCGGCGTGATCAGCTCGGCCGCTGTCACCCGGCTCGTCTCGCCCTCCGCGAGGAACGACTTCACCCGCTGGACCCGGGCCAGCCGGTCCCGCGCCGACAGCGTCCAGCGCGGGTCGTCGGCGACGTAGGTACCGCGGGGGGTGGTCCGGATGAAGTTCTCCACCTGGAGGGCCTGCAAGGCGCGGGAGACGGTGGCGGCCGCGGCCTGCCACTGCCCGGCGATCTCCCGGTTGGTCGGCAGCTTGGCGCCGGGTTCAAGCTCTCCCGACAGGATGCGCTCCCGGAAGTGATCCGCGATCTTCGTGAACGTCTTGGGACTGGGCATAAGGCGTGCCCCTCCGTTGAGTTGACGTGCTGTCAGTGGGAGCACACTAGTGCACTACGAACCGTAGCGGGAGTGCTTCGGCCACTCGAATACTGAACTAGAGCACCGACCTGTCAAGAGGTCGGCCATGTGACGTTCGAGAGGTGGCGATCTACATGACGGAGCCGACCAGGTACTCGACCCCGCCGGTCGAACTCCCGTTGCGCCTGGAGCCGGACCCGGCACCCGTTGAAGACTGCGCGGGCTGCGCCGAGCTGGCCAACGTACGTGATCGGGCCCGCACGGTCGGCGACATGACCACCGTCACCGACTGCAACGTCTACATGCGACGCCACCCGGAAGGCCACCAGTGACCACGCGTGCCGTCTACCGATTCGTCTCCCACACCATCCGCCACGTTCCTGAAGGTGGCGTCACCTACGAAGCGTTCTGCGTCACCGATGGGTGCCAGGCCGAATCCGGCCCTCACGATGAGCAGGAAGCTGCACAGGACTGGGCACTCCGTCACACCGGGAGCACGGGCCACGACCTCTTCAGACGGGTCTTCACCGATCACGCCAAGGTGAGCCGCGCCGAGTAGAGCCCCACCAACGGCCGTAGCGGGACCCACATCCGCAGGCCATCTCACCAGGCCAGCAGCCCCAGCCGAAACGCTCAACCGGCAGCCAGGGCGTTCCGCCGAAGCGGGATGCGTCCAAACTTTCTCTACGTCTTCAAGGCGACCCGCTGACGCGGGTCGCGGGGGGGGCGGGCGCCCCCCCCCCCCCCGCGCGCCGCCGCCCCCCCGGGGCCGCCCGCGCCCCCCCG
>NZ_JBHWJJ010000209.1:0-9706 GCF_042732005.1 Streptomyces sp. NPDC059851
TCGCCCGCTGATCCCGCCGCACCAACGGCGCGAACACCTCCCCGGCGAACTCCTCCAACCGGCCCCGACACGCAGCAAGCTCACCCGCCCTCATAAGCAGCGAACTACCGAACACCAACCGTGACAAGACCAGCTAACAAAGCACTACTAGGCCTCCCGGGTCGGCTGGAGGAGGTCCCAGCGGTTGCCGTAGAGGTCCTCGAAGACGGCGACCGAGCCGTACGGTTCGTGGCGCGGCTCCTCCAGGAAGCGAACGCCCTGCGCGGTCATGAGGGCGTGGTCGCGGGCGAAGTCGTCGGTGTGGAGGAAGAAGCCGACGCGGCCGCCGGTCTGGTCGCCGACCCGGGCGCGTTGGTCCTCGTCCTTGGCGCGGGCCAGGAGCAGCCCGGATTCGGTGGCTCCCGGCGGGCGGACCACGACCCAGCGGGACCCGTCGGGGCGCGGCGTGTCCTCGACGAGCGTGAAGCCGAGCGCGCGGGTGTAGAAGTCGACGGCCTCGTCGTAGTCGCGGACCAGGAGGGCGCTGAGGGCGATGTGTGCGGACATGGTTCCTATTGTGCGGATGCGGTGAGCAGGACGACCTCCAGGGTCCGGGGGCCGTGCACGCCCTCCACCCGGTCGAGTTCGATGTCGCTGGTGGCGGAGGGACCGGAGATCCAGGTCAGCGGGCGGGTCGGGTCGAGTCGTTCGAGCGCCTCGGGGACGGAGTCCACCAGCTGCCCGGGAACGCGGACCACGCAGATGTGGTGGTCGGGGACGAGGGTGATGCGCCTGCGGCCCTGATCGGGGCGCCCGTCGAGGACGATCGTCCCGGTCTCCGCGATGGCGAGGGCGCAGCCGGTGACCACGCTGTCCACGGCGTCCAGTTCGTACGGGGTCGCCTCCGCGCGGTCGGGAACGCGCCGGGCGGTGGCCGTGCCGAGCCAGTGCGCGGGCAGGCCCGGCGGGACGAGGACCGTGCGCGCGTCCCGGTCCGCCAGGAGCCGCGCGAGGAGGTCCGGCAGGGCGGCCTCGTGCGTGCGGTGGACCTTGGCCCGGTACTCGGCGAGGTGGGCGGCCAGTAGGTCGGCGCTCTCGGCCGCGGTGCGGTCGGCGTGGGCGCGCAGGTAGTCCCGCGGGATGCGGTCCGGGTCCGGGCGGGTGCGGCCGGGGTCCGCCACCGCCCGGCGGATGCGGCCCAGGATGCGGTCCCTGCTGGTCATGCCCTGCCCCCTCGGTCGTCGCCCCGGCGGCCGCGGCCCGCGCCGCGTTCACGGGCCCACCAGTCGCGGAAGGGCTCGGCCGGCGGTTCCGGCAGCTCGCGGCTGTCCGTCCAGGCCCGTACCGGCCCCGGCAGCCGGCGCGGGCGGATGCGTCGGGCCCGGGCCAGCAGGCGCTCCCCGGCGCGCAGCGCGCCCGGGCGGTCCAGGAGGAGCCGGGCCGCGCGCATGGCGGCCCGCTCGGCGGTGTGGCCGTGGGCGGGCCGGATCCGCACGCGGATGCCCCCTCGGGTCACAGGGCCGCCCTGGACCACCCTTTCGCGCAGGTGGAGGAGGATCTCCGGGATGTCGATGGCGACGGGACACACCTCGTAGCAGGCCCCGCACAGGGTGGACGCGTAGGGCAGGGAGGCGTCGATCGCGCTGCCGGTGCCCCGTAGTTGCGGGCTGAGGACGGCACCGATCGGGCCGGGGTAGACCGAGCCGTAGGCGTGGCCGCCGGCGCGTTCGTAGACGGGGCAGACGTTCAGGCAGGCGGAGCAGCGGATGCAGCGCAGTGCCTGGCGGCCCACCTCGTCGGCCAGCGCGTCGGTGCGGCCGTTGTCGAGGAGGACGAGGTGGAAGGCGGAGGGGCCGTCGCCGTCCGTGGTTCCGGTCCACGATGTGGTGTACGGGTTCATCCGCTCGGCGGTGGAGGAGCGCGGCAGCGTCTGGAGGAAGACCTCCAGGTCGCGGAAGGTGGGCACGACCTTCTCGATGCCCACCACCGAGATCAGGGTTTCCGGGAGGGTCAGGCACATCCGGCCGTTGCCCTCGGACTCCAGGACGACCATGGTGCCGGTCTCGGCGACCATGAAGTTGGCGCCGGACACGCCGACCTTGGCGCGCAGGAACTTCTCGCGCAGGTGGCGGCGGGCGGCCTCGGCGAGTTCACGCGGGTCATCGCCGAGGCCGTCCGGGGCGGGCCGGCCCCAGCGGCCCATTTCCCGGACGAAGACGTCCCGGATCTCGGCGCGGTTGCGGTGGATGGCGGGGACGAGGATGTGGGAGGGGCGGTCGCGCCCGAGCTGCACGATGAGCTCGGCCAGGTCCGTCTCGTAGGCGGCGATCCCGGCGGCCTCCAGGGCTTCGTTGAGGCCGATCTCCTGGGTGGCCATCGATTTCACCTTCACCACCTCCCGCTCGCCGGTGGCCAGCACCAGGCCGGTGACGATGCGGTTGGCCTCGGCCGCGTCGGCGGCCCAGTGGACGGTACCGCCAGCGGCGGAGACGGACTCCTCCAGCTGGATCAGGTAGTGGTCGAGGTGGCGCAGGGTGTGGTCCTTGACGGCCTTGCCGGCCGCGCGGAGCCGGTCCCAGTCGGCGAGTTCGGCGACGGCGCGGGCCCGTTTGTCGCGGATGGTGTGCGTGGCGTACCGCAGGTTGGCGCGCAGCACCTCGTCCCGGACGGCCTCGCGCGCGGCGGCGGGAAAGGCCGGCATGCCGATGAACGTGCCCGTCATACGAGGGGGTCCTCCTGCGTCGAGGCCAGGATCTCGGCGAGGTGCAGGGTGCGCAGCGGGGCTCCGCGGCGGCGCAGGACGCCGTCGAGGTGGGCCAGGCAGGAGTTGTCCCCGCCGCACAGCACCTCGGCGCCGGTGGCCGCCGCGGCGGCGGCCTTGTCGGCGCCCATGGCCGCCGACAGGTCGGGGTTCTTCACGGCGAAGGTGCCGCCGAATCCGCAGCACTCCTCGGCGCCGGGCAGCTCGACCAGCTCCAGGCCCTCGACGGCGGCGAGCAGTCGGCGCGGTCGGTCCCCCAGCCCGAGCCCGCGCAGGCCGTGGCAGGAGGGGTGGTAGGTGACGGTGTGCGGGAAGTGGGCGCCGACGTCGGTCACCCCGAGGACGTCGACGAGGAACTCGGTCAGCTCGTACACGCGCGGGGCGAGGTCCTCGGCGAGCCGGGCCGCCCGGGAGCCGCGGCCCTCCCGCTCCGCGAGGCGGCCGATGCGCGGGTAGTGGGTGCGGATCATCGCGGCGCAGGAGCCGGAGGGGGTGACGACGTAGCGGTGGCCGGCGAAGGCCTCGGCGGTGCGCCGCAGCAGGGGTTCGCTCTCGCGCCGGTAGCCGGTGTTGTACTGGGGCTGCCCGCAGCAGCTCTGGGCCGCCGGGAAGTCCACCTCGACGCCCAGCCGATCCAGCAGGCGTACGACGGCGGCCCCGGTGCGGGGGTACAGCGCGTCGTTGACGCAGGTGACGAACAGGGCGGCACGCATGGGGGGCAGAATAGCCGCGTGAAGAAGTTCTCAGTGATCGGCATAGGCGCGGGCGACCCGGACCACCTCACCCTTCAGGCGGTCAGGGCGATCGGCGCGGCGGACGCGTTCCTCATCCTGGAGAAGGGCGAGGAGAAGGCGGACCTGACCGGGCTGCGGCGTGCGATGCTCGCCGCGCACGCCCGCCCCGGCCACCGGCTCGTGGAGGGTCGGGACCCGGACCGCGACCGTACCCCGGCCGCGTACGCGCCGACGGTCGACGGTTGGCGCAGCGCGCGGGCGGAGATTTTCGAGCGGTTCATCGCCGAGGACCTCGCGGACGGCGAGACCGGCGCGTTCCTGGTGTGGGGCGACCCCTCGCTGTACGACTCCACCCTCGCGATCCTCGACGAGGTGCTGGAACGGGGCCGGGTGGCCTTCGAGCACGAGGTGGTACCGGGCGTCAGCAGCATCTCCGCGCTGCTGGCCCGGCACCGCACCACCCTGAACCGGGTGGGGCGGCCGGTCCAGATCACCACCGGGCGGCGGCTGGCCGAGGGATGGCCCGCGGACGCGGACGACGTGGTGGTGATGCTGGACGCGCGGCACGCCTTCACGGCCCACCTGGACCAGGACCTGTACATCTACTGGGGCGCCTACGTCGGCACCCCGGACGAGATCCTGGTACAGGGCAAGCTGGCGGAGGTTTCCGGCCGGATCGAGGAGCTCCGGACCGAGGCCCGCGCCCGCAAGGGCTGGATCATGGACACGTACTTGCTCAGGCGCGGCTGAGGGCGGTCAGTTCAGGAAGGGCGGGAGGACGGCGGCGAGGCGCTCGTACTCCTCGGGGCGGTTGTAGAGCTGCCCGCAGACGCGGATGCCGCCGCCGCCCGGCCACGGCCAGATCAGCACCCGGATGCCCTCCTCGGCCGCGATCCGCTCGCGCAGGGCGCGGGCGTCCTCCGGGGTGCCCGCCAGTCCGGGCGGCAGCCTCAGGGAGCGCATGGCCAGGCCCTCGGTGTACGGCAGCGGGGTGATCCCGGGGAGTTCGGCGAGCAGGGCCGCGCCGTAGGCGGCGAGCGCGGCGTTGTGGGCCCGGGCCTTGGCGGGGTCGAGCCGCTGGAGGAGGTCCAGGCCCTCGGGGGCGGCGAGCCAGCCGGTGTAGTCGGCGGTGGCCCGGTTCTCGACGGAGCGGGGGAATCCGTGCTGGTCCTCCCAGGAGGGGACGAGCGCGCGGATGCGGCCGCGGTGGGCGGGGGCGACGGCGAGGACGGCGCTGCCGGAGGGTGCGTAGCCCCATTTGTGCAGGTTGCCGAACCAGAAGTCGGCGCCTCCGGCGAGCGGGTCGGCGAGCATGCCGGGGGCGTGGGCGCCGTCGACGACGGTGGTGATCCCGCGTTCGGCGAGGTCGGCGAGGAGGGCGGGGGTCGCGAGGACCCGGGCGGTGGGCGAGCTGATGTGGTCGAGGACGGCCACCTTCGTACGGGGTGTCAGGGCGGCGAGCACGGTCTCGCGTACGGCGTCCTCGTCGGGCAGGGACGGGTCCAGGGACACGGTGGTGACGGGGGCCCGGCGGGCGGCGGCCGCGGTGACCGTGCCGTAGCCGTGGTCGGTGACCAGGATCTCGTCGCCGTCGGCCAGGGGGACGGCGGCAAGGGCGAGGTTGGCGCCCTCGGTGGCGTTGGAGACGAACGCGATGCCGTCGGGGTCGGCGTCCAGGTGGGCGGCGATACGGGTGCGGGCGGCGGCGATCCGGTCGGGGGCGCCGATGAAGAAGGCGTCGGGGTCGGCGTGCGCCTCGTCGCGCAGCGCGGCCTGTGCCTCCTGGACCGGGACGGGGACGGCGCCGAACGAACCGTGGTTGAGGTGGGCGACGCCCGGGTCCAGGCGGAACAGGCCGGGTCCGCCGGGGAACACGGAGGGCGCCGCGGCGCGGGCCGCCGCCCCGGTGGAGGCGTCGGCGCGGGTGGCGTGGCCGCCGCCCGGGATTCCGGTCGGTCGCCCGGTCGGATTGCCGGTCGGGTCGCCGGTCGGCGCGTCACTGGTCGGCTGGGTCACGGATCCTCCACGGAGTGGACGGTGCGGTCGTCTCCGGATCATCGACGGCGCGGGGACGGCCGGGAAGGGCCAATCCCGCCAGGGTGGCCCACCCCGCGGCGGGGCCGGCCCGGCGGGACCGCAACGCAGGGGCCCGGTTCCGCAGGCACGGGCTCGGAGGCAGGGCCGCCCCGGAGGCGGGGTCGCACAGGCGTACGCCCGTACGGGCTCAGTTCCGGCCGCTGGTGACGGCGTGGTACTGGAGGTCCTGGACCTTGACCGTGCGCTGCACCGGGCGGGGCATCTCGGCCTTGGCGCCCGGCTTCCCGCCGCGGACGACGACCGCCGAGTTGGAGCCGGTCCGCAGCGGCAGCAGCTTGGAGTGGAGTCCGGACGGCGCCTCGTGCGTGCTCGTGGTCGAACCCGTTCTGGTGCGGACGGTCGCCGGGGCCTTCAGGAAGCTGAGCACCTCCACCGTGTCGCGGGCCGCGGCGCTGCCCTTGCGCAGGGACATCGTCAAGGACTGGTCGCCGGTGGGGTCGGCCGATGCGAACTGGGTGCGGGCCGAGACGTACAGGGTGTCGCGGACGATCTTCGGCCAGCTGCCCGTCTTGAAGCGGGTGAGGTAGTAGGAGGTCAGGTCGAGGTAGGCGTGGCCGTTGTGCACGGAGGGGGCGAACTGGGTGCCCTCGGAGTAGTCGTTCCAGGTGGTCAGCTGCACCCAGTCGGCGCCGTCCTCGATGGCGCGGGTCCAGGTGGTGCGCAGGGTGGCGGTGTTGCCGGCCTCGTCGAAGACGCCCTGGTTGGGGCGGGCGTCCTGGACGGAGACGGGCTGCATCCACACCTTGCCCATGTCGTGCGCCCGCCGTACGTCGCGGGCGGCTCCGTCCTGGCCGACGTAGCTGCGCGAGCCCCACTCGGAGAAGCCGTGGCTGATGGGCGCGAACCGCTCGTGGTGGGAATCGAAGTCGAGGAAGGTCGGGACGAACGCGGTGCGGATGCCGTGCCGCGACTTCAGCTGGTCCATGAAGCGGCTCCACCAGGCCGGGTCCTTGGCCTCCGCCTTGAACGGGGAGACGACGAGCCGGCCGTCGCCGAGGCGGTGTGCGGCGGGGGTCCTGCCGAGGGCGGCGACGGCGTCGGCGAGGACGGCCGGGTCGTCCGTCTTCAGGGACGTCATGTCCGGCATCAGCATGATCTTGAAGCCGGGGTCGACCGAACGGGCCGCCTCCATCAGGAGGTTGGCCCGGTCCCAGTTGTGCCCGCTGAGGGAGAGCATGTCGAGGGTGAAGCCGTCGAGGCCGGCGGTGCGCGCGGTGCGCACCTCCTGGCGGAGGTTGGCGAGCTCCCAGTTGCCGCCCTTGGGCTTGACGGGCAGGGGCCGGTCGCGCAGCAGGCCGCCGTACCGCTCGTGCTTGCCGTTCTCGCCGTCGGGGTTCAAGTAGTTGCGGGTGTAGTAGTCCTTGTCCGCCCGTACGTTGTCGAGGGAGAGCGGGTACGGGGTGAAGTAGTGCGCGAACACCAGCTTCTTGCCAGGGCCGGCGGCGGCGCGCAGGGCGGCCGGCTCGGGCATGTCGAAGGGGAGGGCACCCGCGGGCCGGTGGTCGCCGGTGTCGCCGGCGTCCGGGGCCGGGCCCTTGCCCTTCCCGGGGTCCCCCTGGCCCTTGCCGGGGGCGGGGGCCGCCCTGCCGCCGGCGCCGGAGCCGCCCGGTGCGGCGGGCCAGGGCTCGCCGATGCCGGGGACGGCGGTGTCTTGGCCGGCCCCGGCCGTGAAGGGGTCCAGGGCCGTGCCGACCGCGCAGACGCCGAGGAGCAGGAAACCGGACAGGACCAGGGTCACGAGGGGACGGCCGCGGAAGCCCGGCCGGCGCCGGTGCGAGGCCCGTCGTCGTTCGGATCGGCTTCCGGCCCGCCGCCGTGCGCGGCGGCCTCCTGTCCGGTCCGCTCTCATCGTGCGTGTCCTCCCTGGAATATGCCCGGGCTTCCGGGTTGAAGAGCAGTAGAGCCGATTACCGGCTTCCGGACAACCGTTCCCGCCGGCGCGTACAGCGCGCGGCCGAGCGGTGCTACGTCGGGTCGCGGACAGGCGGACCGTTTCGCCGGATTGCGGCATTCCCCTGGTACTGCGTCAGGGCTGGCGGATAATCGGCGGTACGCGGCCCGATTCCACCCTTGGCCGCGCATGGACACGCATGCAATGGGGGGCATCGTGCCGATGAGGGAACCAGGTCGCGCCGGGACGCTGCCGGCGACGTCCGACGAACTGTCCGGGCTGCTGACCGCCGTTCGGCGCGGCCGGGTGCTGACGGTCACCGGCCGGTTCCGGGAACCGCGGAGCCTGCTGGTGCGGGAGATCGCCGAGCGGCTCGCGTCGAACTTCCGCGACGGCGCCGCCGTCGTCCGCATCGACCGCAGCTGCGGCGTCCGCGAACTGACGGCGGCCCTGGACTGCGTTCCCGGGACGGCGTTCCTGCCGCGCGGGGCGGCGAGCACCCTGTCGTGGCTCGCGGAGCGGGACATGCTGCTCGTCCTGGACGGCGGCGAGTCCCTCACTCCGCAGGCGCTGGCCTGGCTCCGGGAGCTGCTCGCCGCAGCCCCAGGGGTGCGGATCCTCACCTCCGGGCGGTGGCCGCTGGGCCTACCCGGGGAGCGCGTCCACCGCCTCTGAGCGTCGTACGCGTCCCCGCTCAGCCGCGGTACCTGGCGAGCACTCCCCGCAACAGCCGGGAGGCCGTCCACTGCGGGCTGCCCGTACCGGCCGGCCGCGCCGGCGCGGCCGGCCGCCGGGACTGCAGCTGCGCCCAGACCGCGTCCGGGCAGCGGCCCTGGGGGCGGGACTTGAGGAACCTGCGGTACGGCACCACACGCGGCTGCCGGCCGATCTCCACCCAGTGCGGTCGGCCGGACACCTCGTCCCAGCCCGTGTTCGGGATCCGGATGTGGTCGCGGCGCCCGTCCTTGTCCTTGCTGGTGATCTGGGCGACCCGCGCCCCGCCGGAGCCCGTCTCCAGCACCACGCAGTAGTGCCGCAGCTGCCGCTCCGGGTCCTCCCGCAGCGGCACCATGGCCAGCCACACCTCGCCCGGGAACGGGCGCGCCCCGCGCCGCTCGTCCCACCGGCGCACGAGGAGGTGCGTGACGAGGGCGACGAGCCCGGCCACGAGTCCCTCCACCGGGGCCCGGACGCTCCACGGCCGCCCGGCCACCAGCCCCTCGACGTACAGCGCGGCCCCGACGGCGGCGGCCAGCAGGAGGGCGGTCCGCAGCAGGAACAGCCAGCACACGAACCGCCCGCCCCGCCCCGCCACGGCGGTGAGCACGCACGCCACGACGACCGGGACGGCGTGGACGACGGCCCACTGGTCGGCGCCCTCCACCTTCAACGGCGGTGTCCGCTCGGCCAGCAGGTCCGGCAGCAGGACGGGGAGGGCCAGCAGACAGCCGCCCAGCCCCACGACACCGAGCAGCAGGTAGCCCGCGTAGCCCGTTCCCGCGCAGGACGTGTTGTCGCGACGTGCCACCGGGCCTCCCCCCACTCCGGGGCCGCACGCTAACGCACGCGCAACACCCGCGCCAGAGGCCACTGTTGGCCAGCGGCAGCGCACCGGCGCCGGCTCATCGGGGCGGCGTCAGGGCTGCTTCCACTCGTCGACGGGCAGGCCGAGGACCACCTCGTCCACGAACTCCCCGGACACCCAGGCGGAACGCCTCAGGGTGCCCTCCAGGGTGAACCCCGCCCGCCGCGCGGCGCTGATCATCGCGGTGTTGTCGGCGAGGGTGTCCACCTGGAGCCGGTGCAGCCCGCGCACGGTGAACCCGTACCGGCACAGCAGCTGCACGGCCTCCGCCCCGATCCCGCGGCCCCGGCTTCCGGGGCGCAGCGAGACGCCGACGTGGGCGCAGCGGTTGTGCGTGTCGATGCCCCACAGCAGCGCCTCCCCGGCCAGCGCGCCCGAGGCGCGCTCGACCACGGAGAAGACGGCCGAGTCGTCGGCCGGGGCGCCGGGCTCGTACGGGGAGTGGCCGCCGGCGGCGGGGAGCGGCCGCCAGGGCCGGGAGTCGGCGCGCGAGCGGGTGGCGACGTCCTCGTACAGCTCGGCGTGGAGCACGGCGACGTCCTCGGTGTGCCGGGCCCGCAGCCCGGCCAGTCGTCCCTGGATCACCGGCTCTTCCTAGCCCCGGCCCGGCCGGTACCGCAAACGGTTTCCGGGCTGCCGGATACGGGTCCGCCCCGGCC
>NZ_JBHWJJ010000210.1:0-9476 GCF_042732005.1 Streptomyces sp. NPDC059851
GAGGGGAGGGGACGGGCATGCGGCGGCGGGCCCACCCGGCCCGCGCCCCGGCCCCGCGGTAGCGTCGGCGCCGTCCACTTACCGGCCGTCATGAAGTGCTCCTTGGAGGCTCGTTGGGTGGAAGGACGCGGAACCGGGCGACCGACCGGCCCGGTCGCAGCACCGTCAGCCCGATGCGGCAGGATGGCCATCCGTTCCGGTTGCGTACACGCGTGCGCCCGAACGAGCCCCCACGCACGACGAACTGACAGGTGGCAAGGTGACGACACACCCCATACGACGGCCGGCAGCATCCGTCGCCGCTCCTCCGGCCCGACAGGCCACGGAGGTCGTCCGTTGAACCGGGACCTCGTCCTGCACGACTGGCTCGCGGCCGGGATCGCGCTCGCCGCCGGCGCCCTGGCCGCCCTCCTGCTGCGGGCCGTCCTGAAGCGGCTGGCCAAGCACGCCGAGCGGACGCGGTGGGCGGGTGACGACATCATCGTCGACGCCCTGCGGCCGGTCGCCCCGGGCGCGGCCCTCCTCGCCGGCGCCGCGGTGGCCGGCTCGATGCTGCCGCTCACCAGCAGGATCTCCGGACTGCTCAACCAGTCCCTGACCGCGCTGCTGGTCCTGATCGCCACGCTCAGCGCGGCACGGGTCATCGCGGGCCTCGTCCAGTCCGTGGCGCAGTCGCGGACCGGCGTGGCCGGTTCGGCCTCGATCTTCGTGAACATCACCCGGATCGTGGTGCTCACGATGGGCTTCCTCGTCGCCCTCCAGACGATGGGCGTGTCCATCGCACCGCTGCTCACCGCGCTCGGCGTGGGCGGCCTCGCGGTGGCCCTGGCGCTCCAGGACACCCTCGCGAACCTCTTCGCGGGCGTGCACATCCTCGCCTCGAAGACGGTGCAGCCCGGCGAGTACATCCGCCTCAGCAGCGGGGAGGAGGGGTACGTCGTCGACATCAACTGGCGCAACACGGTGGTCCGCAACCTGTCGAAGAACCTCGTGATCATCCCGAACGCGCGGCTCGCGAAGACGAACATGACCAACTTCACGCAGCCCGAGGAGCAGTTGACCATCCTGGTGCAGGTGGGCGTGGGGTACGAGAGCGACCTGGAACACGTGGAGCGGGTGACGCTGGAGGTGGTCGACGGGGTGATGACGGAGATCAACGGCGCCGTCCCCGACCACGAGGGCCTCGTCCGCTTCCACACCTTCGCGGATTCCAGGATCAACTTCACGGTGATCCTCGGCGTCGGCGAGTTCAGCGACCAGTACCGGATCAAGCACGAGTTCATCAAGCGGCTGCACCAGCGCTTCCGGGAAGAGGGGATCTCGATCCCCGCGCCCACGCACACGGTCGCCATCCAGAGGGACCCGAAGGCGTCCGCGGTCGGCGCGGCCGTCCCCCACCAGCGCGCTGCCTCGCCGTCCGTGCTGACGAAGGACACCGGCCGGTAGTTCCCGCCGCTCGGGGGCCAGGCCCCTGGGGTGACGGGTCGTCCGGTGGTGCGGACGGGTGGTGCAGTACCGCCGGACGGCCCTCCCGCTGCGCCCGCGCGCAAGCGGCCTCCGTAGGATGGGCGCATGACCTCTGCCGCGCAGCCGACGAGCCGCCGCCCCGCCGGGCGCGGCTTCGTGCTGCTGGTACTGGTGGTGTTGGCCGGCGTGCTCGGGATGCACGCCCTGCCGCCCGGCCCGGCCGCCGTCCGGCCGGCCGGTGCCGCCCCGGCGGCGCACACCGGGCACGTGACGGCCGCCGGCCATGCGGCCTCGATGTCGGTCTCGGTGTCGGCAGCCGACCGGGCCGGGGTCTGCTCGCACACCGACGGCGGCGCCGGGCATCCGGGCCACGCCGACGCGATCTGCGCGGCGGCCGGCATCAGCTCCGCGTACGCGCCTCCGGCGCTGACCCCCGCCGTGGTGGGCGCGCTTCCCACACCGGTGCACCCCGGTGCCGTGGGGGCCTCGGCGGTGGCCGACAGGGCGCCGCCGGACCTGGCCGAGCTGCAGCTCCTGCGGATCTAGAGCGGCCCGTACGGCCCGCCCCCCACCGCCCTGCCCGACACCGACGGGCAGGGGCGCCGCGGTGCCGTACCCGCCGGTACCCCTCTCTGCATCCGATCTTCCGCGCACGCCCCGTACCCCTACGCAAGCCGTACCGGGCTGCGCCGCACCAAGGAGTCGCACCACCATGAACAGCAAGCGTTCCCTCGTCCGCCGTAGCGCCGCCGCCGTCGTCGCCTCCGCGGCGGCCGCCTTCGTCCTCGCGGCCTGCGGCAGCAACGGCGGCGACGGCAGCAGCCACCCCGCCGGACACGGCGCGCACGAAGGCGCCACCGCGTCGGCCGCCCCGTCCGCACAGGCCTCCGCACCCGCCGCGAAGGGGCAGCACAACGCCGCGGACGTCGCCTTCGCCACGGGGATGATCCCCCACCACCGCCAGGCGGTCGAGATGGCCGACCTGGCCTCCACCCGCGCCGAGAACGCCGAGGTGAAGAAGCTCGCCGCGGAGATCAAGAAGGCGCAGGACCCGGAGATCAAGACCCTGTCCGGGTGGCTGACCTCGTGGGGTGAGCAGGTGCCCGCCGAGGGCGCCATGGACCACTCCGCGCACGGCACGGCCGGGATGATGAGCGCCCAGGAGATGGACCGGCTGGAGAACGCCTCGGGCAAGGCGTTCGACACGGCCTTCATGGAACTGATGATCAAGCACCACGAGGGTGCCGTCGCGATGGCCAAGACGGAGCAGACGGCGGGCTCGTTCCCGGCGGCCCGGACCATGGCCGAGGCGATCATCACCTCGCAGTCCGCCGAGATCGCGCAGATGAACAAGCTCCTCGGCCGGAGCTGACCTGCCGGACGCCCCGGCCCGGGTGGGCGCCCCTGCGGCGCCCGCCCGGGCCGGCCCCCTGCCGTGAGCTCAGGTCGTCCGGACGGCCCCGTCGGGGGCGTCGGCGACGGCGAGGAATTCCGAGATCCGGTGTTCCGCGTCGGCGGGCAGCGCGGTGGGCATCGCGAAGTGCGTGACACCGGGAAGGGTCTCGATCCGGGCGTGCGGTACGGCCCTGCGGGCGCGGGCGGCGACGTGCGTCGCACGGTGGGCGCCGCTGCGTCCGGCGAGCAGCACCAGCAGCGGAGTCCGCAGCCGTGCGGCGTCCGGGCGGCGTCCGGTGACCGGCCGCCGGCCCGCGAAGGCCTCGGCCCCCAGGGCGAAGAGCCGTTTCCACTCCGGGTCCGTGTCGGTGCCCGCGGTCTCCCGGTCCAGGAAGGACAGCGCGCGGGCCCCGGTCGGCCGCAGCAGCACGGGCAGCGATCGCAGCAGGAACGTCGGGCGGAATCCGGCGAAGCACTGCGTGGGGTCGAGTAGGACCAGCCGGTCGACCCTGCCCGGGCTGTGCAGTGCGTACGTCAGGGCGATCCAGGCCCCGTACGAATGCCCCAGCAGGTGGGCGCGGTCGATGCGCAGGCCGTCGACGAGCGCGTCCAGCCAGTCCATCAGGTCGGCGGTGGTGCGCAGCGGCCGCCCCTCGGTGGTGCTCCGGCCGGCGTCGCGGGGTACGTCGACGGCCAGGACCCGGTGGTCGCCGCCGAGTGCCCGGGCGGTGCGGAACCAGACGGCGCCGGTGGCGCCGCCGCCGTGCAGCAGGAGCAGTGGCGGGGCCTGGGCGGGCCCGTGGGCGTGGACGCGGGTGGTGCCGTACGGAGTGGGGACGTCCAGCTCTTCCGTGCCGGCTGGCCAGCGGGCGAGCAGGGCGTCGTAGGCGGCGAAGAACGCGGCTGACGAGGGCATGGCGGCTCAACCTCCGGGGCGGCCCGATTGATGAATCTCTCGCTGAGCGAGATACTAGCCGAGTGAGGAATGACCTGACTCCGGAAATGCGGCTCGTCCATCTCCTGCGTGCGGTGACCGTCGAGTTGCACCTGCGCGGGGCCGACTTCGCGGCCAGCAACGGCCTCCACCCCACCGATCTGCGGGCCCTGATCTTCCTGCTCGACACCGGCCGGGCGGGCACGAAGGCCACGCCGGGGCGGCTCGGCGAGGCGCTGGGGCTGAACTCGGCGGGCGTGACGGCGCTCCTCGACCGGCTTGAGCGGCTGGGGCTGGTGCAGCGCCGGCGCGACGAGGAGGACCGGCGGCGGGTCCTGCTGTCGGTGGAGGAGAAGGCCGTCGAGCTGGGTCGGTCGTTCTTCGGCCCGCTGATCTCCCGGCTGGTCGCCGCGGCCGGGGACTTCACCCCGGCCGAACTGGACACCGTGCACCGCTATCTGACCGCGGCCCTGCAGGCCACGGCAGCGGAACCGCCCGCCGCGGACGGAGGGGCCAGCTGATCAGCCGCGGGCCGGCCGTCCAGCGGGGCGGGCGGAACCCGTGGTGGGCGCATGGAGGGCGTCGGCGAGGTACCCGTCCAGGTCCGGGACGGGGGCGGCGAGCACGTGCCGGACCCAGGCGTCGCGTTCGTGCGCGATCGGCGGCAGCTCCCACACGCAGCCGATCAGCGAGCGGTCCAATCGTACGAAGTGGGCCGGATCGCGGTCGGGGCAGCCGAGGACCGGCTGCCCGGCCGCTCCGCCCGCGAAGTGGAGGGCGTTGTCCCAGACCCAGCTGTAGACGTTCAGGTAGGCACCGTCGTCCCCTCCCCGGTGGAGGACGAGGAAGCCGCCCGGAGGCGTCCCGTCGGGTTCGGGCAGCGTGCGCAGGAGCTGCGGCAGGAACCGGTGGGCGGCGTCCTCCACTTCCGGTTCGATGCCTGCCGGATCGGCGGTGACGTGGTAGCGCTTGATCCGGCGACCTGCCACTTCGATCGGGGGCCGGACGGTGAGGTTCTTCTCCGCGAATGCCATGCCTGGACGGTAGGAGCACTCCACTGACATCGTGTGTCAGTGAAGTCGAGCCGTCTCGTGACGATCCTGCTGTTGCTCCAGACCCGGGGACGGATGACCGCCACCGAGCTGGCGCAGGAGCTGGAGGTGTCGGTGCGGACGGTGTACCGGGACGTGGAAGCGCTGGCCGCGGCCGGTGTGCCGCTGTACGGCGATGCGGGACACCGCGGCGGCTACCGGCTGCTCGACGGCTACCGGACCCGGCTCACCGGGTTGAGCAGCGGGGAGGCGGAGGCGCTGTTCCTGTCGGGGATCCCCGGTCCGGCCGCCGAACTCGGCCTCGGGCGGGCCCTGTCGGCGGCCCAGCTCAAGCTGCGGGCGGCGCTCCCGCCCGAACTGCGGGCCCAGGCCGACCGGATGCGGTCCCGCTTCCACCTCGACGCGCCCGGCTGGTACGCGCGCAACACGGCGGTGCCCTTCCTGCCGCGCGTCGCGGACGCGGTGTGGCGGGGGCGCGTGCTGGAGGTCCGCTACCGCCGCTGGCAGGAACCGACCGACGTGGAGCGCCGGTTGCGGCCGTACGGGCTGGTCCTGAAGGCGGGCCGCTGGTACGTGGTGGCCGCGCCCGCGCCGCCGCCCGTGCTCCCGCCGGCGGCGGAGTCCGGTCCCGACCGGCCCCCGCGTACGTACCGGGTGGACCAGATCCTCTCCCTCACCCTCGCCGACGAGGAGTGCGCTCCCCCTCCCGGCTTCGACCTGGCCGCGCACTGGGAGCGGGCCCAGGCGGACTTCCGGGCCCGGCTGTACCGGGGGCAGGCCGAGGTACGGCTCTCCGCGCGCGGAGTGACCCGCCTCGACGCCGACGGCGCCGCGGCCGTGGCTGCCGGTGGCTCCCCCGATCCGGAACGGGAGGGGTGGACCCGGGCCGTGCTGCCCGTCGAGTCGCCGGAGCACGCCGTGGCGGCGTACCTCGCCCTGGGTACCGACATCGAGGTGCTGGGCCCGCCAGAGCTCCGCGTGCTGATGGCGGAGACCGCTGCGGCGGTCGCGGAGCAGTACGCGAACCGATCCGAGGGCGAGCCGCGGGGGCGGCGCTGACCCGTCCGAAGACGGGGCGGAATCGGGTGGCGCGTGCTGACTCCGTCATCGCCGGGCGGTCGTGGACGAACACGCTCAGGTCCGGTGGTCCCGCCGCCGTCCCCGCCGAGGCGTTCGGTGCGGCGACTACGGCGATGCGTGCGCGCACCCGGCGGGCGGGCAGTGGGTGGGCTGGTGGACGGCCGGGCCGGCGGGCGTCGCCGCACGCGCGGGGTCAGGCCCGGGACGTACCGGTGACCCGCTCCAGATCCGTCATCAGCGAGTCCAGCCAGAACACCGTCGCGTAGTACAGCCATGGGGCGCCGTCCGGCTCGGCCTCGAAGTCGTCGAACGCCGGATCACGCAGCGGCACCGGCGCCCACGGAGTGTCGCTCCCCCGGTCGAGTGACCCCGAGACCAGCAGCATCCGCCCCGCCACCCGGTCCCCCAGCCGAGTCACCGACGCGGCCGCCTCATGCCCCAGCGACGGCAGGGCGACGGACCCGGGCCGCAGCGGCTCCGGTGGCTCCAGGAGGCGGTCCGCTCCCCACTGGGTGTGGTGCCCCGCCATGAGGGTGGCTTGCCAGTCGGGCTCCGGCAGCTCCGGAAGCGCCAGCGGTTCCGGTGGCGCCGGTAGGTCCGGTGGCTCCGGTGGCTCCGGTGGGTCCTGCGCGTTCCCGCTGTGCCCGGCCGCCCCGTGCACACCGTCCGGCCCGACCGCGCTGGCGGCCCCGGCTGCCCCGGCCACTCCTGCCGTCGCATGCGCCCTCTCCGCCCCGGTGGTCCTGTCCGCCCCGGTGGCCCCGGTGGCGGTGTGCCGTTCTGGTGGGGTGGCCGGCTCGCTCTGGAACTGCGCGTACGCGGACTCCGCCAGGTACAGGGCGTGCCGGAGGGAGCGGCGCCCCGGCACGGCGGGCATCGCCTCCCGCACTCCGCCCGCCGCGATCGACGCGGTCGTCGCGACCACCACCTCCGCCGCACCCCGCAGGAGCACCGCCCCGGAGCGCTGGAGCTCCTCATGGGCTCCGCGGGGCCACGCCAGCAGCCCGAACACCGCTCCGATGGCGCTGCCGATCAGCACGTCGAGCAGCCGGAGCTCCGCCAGTTGCCAGCTCGCGGGCGCCAGCTGCGCGAAGACCAGCGCCACGGTCAAGGTGAACAGCGCCTGCGCCCAGCCCACCCCCTTGACCGGTCCGAGCGTGAAGGTCAGGAGCATCACCGGCAGCAGGGCGGCCGCGTACACGGTGGTGTGGGTGTCCACCAGGGCCAGCAGGCAACCGGTGACGAGAGCTCCGATCAGGGTGCCGGTCAGGGCGGCCCGGATCGTCGTACCGGTCTCGCGTACGGTCGTCCGGGTCAACGTGAGCGTGGCGAGCGTGGCCCAGAAGCCGTGCGGGAGGGTGTCGAGTCCGGCGACGGCACGGGCCGCCGCGAGGGCGAGGCTGATCCGCACCGCGTTCTGGAAGAACACCGACCGGCTTCCCGTGTACCCCCACAACCGGATCCACCACAGCTGCGGGGCCCGCATCCGGGCGTACCAGAACCGCATCGTCGGGACCCCGGCCGCGGCCGCCCTCCCCCGCAGGGCCAGGTCGGCTGCCGTGGCCACCGCGAGCGCGGCGTCCGCCACCTCCAGGACGGCGGCGTGCCGCCGCAGCCGTGCGGGCGGCCCGGACGGCTCCTCGCGTGCCGCGACCAGCGCCGCGCGGGCCCGGAGCAGGCCGGCGCGGGCGTCGACCGAGCCCGTCACGGGCGGCACGCCCCGCAGCCGGGCCGCGGCCTGCGCCGCCGTGCGCCGTACCGCGCCCAGGACCTCGGATCCGGTCCGGTCCCCGTCGGCGGCCGGTCCGGCGGGGAGCCGCGCGAGCCGGCTCAGCAGAGTACGGGTGGCCATGCCGGTGTGGGCGAGGGCGCGGTCCCGGACGCTCGGCCCGGCCGGACGGTCGGCCTCCGGCACCGTCATGGGCCGCAGCCGGGCGGTGGCCCCGCGCGCGGTGTCCAGGTCCTCGTCGGCCAGCTGGTACGGGGGCGCTGCAAGTCGGGCCGCGCAGTGTTCCACGGTGTCCAGGGCGCGGGCGGCGAGTTCCCGGTACGGGACGGTCGGCGGCTCGGGGAAGAGGAACGTCTCGGCAGCCACGAGCAGCAGGATGCCGGCGGTGGCGCCGATGAGCCGCTGGCCGAGGGTGTCGGGGGCGTACGGCGGGAACGACGGCAGGATGTACAGCAGCTGCAGGCCGGGCGCCGCTCCGGCCGGGCGCGGCCCGCCAACGGCGATGAAGGCCAGGGCGAAGCCGATGACCAGCATGCCGGCGACCGCGCTCCAGGTCCGTACGGCCAGGAACGTGCCCGCGGCGATCAGCAGCCAGGAGACGGGCAGCAGGCGCACGATCACCGAGGCGCGCTGCTGCCCCGTGCCGGGGATCCGGGAGAGCCCGGCCAGGGCCACCGCGGCGAACAGGGCGTACGTGGCGGCGATGGTGTCCCCGAAGCCGTACAGGAACAGGTAGAACGCGGCTCCGGCGGCCAGGGTGACCCGCGCGGCCCGGCGGGCGGCGACGGCGGAGCCGGGTGCGTTCCGCAGTGCGGTGAGGGAGGCACCGACACGGCCCATGGCACCAGCATCACGTACCGCCGCGCCGACGGCACCCGCGGCCGGTGCCGGCGGGCTGGGGCTGGGGCTGGGCGCGCGGTTCCCCGCGCTCCCGGCCCCGAGCCCGGCCGCCGTCACGGCAGGGCCGCCGTCCGGGCGCGCGAAGTGGGTGGGTGATCATGGGCTTGACCCTCACACCGTGTCAGGCGGTCAACTCGGAGACATCATGTTCACCATCGGAGACTTCGCCCGGCACGGCCGCGTGTCGGTCCGGATGCTGCGCCACTACGACGCCATCGGACTGCTGCGCCCGGCCCATGTCGACCCTGCCACCGGCTACCGCCACTACACCGCCGTACAGCTGGCCCGCCTCAACCGGGTCATCGCCCTGAAGGACCTCGGTTTCACCCTGCAACAGGTGCAGGACATCGTGGACGAGCGGATCGGCGTCGAGGACCTGCGCGGCATGCTGCGGCTCCGGCAGGCCGAGCTGGAGGCGGCCGTCACAGCCGCGGCGGCCCGGCTGGTCCAGGTCGAGGCGAGGCTCCGCTCGATCGAGAGCGAGGGGCACATGCCCACCGACGACGTCGTCATCAAGGTCGTCCCGGCCGTACGCGTGGCCGAGCTGACCGCCACCGCGGCGAGCTTCGCCCCGGAGGACATCTCCCCGGTCATCGGCCCGCTGTACGAGGAACTGTTCCGCCGCCTGGAGGAAGCGGGCATCAGTCCGTCCGGCCCGGGCGTCGCCTCCTACGAGGACGCCCCGCAGGGCGGCGGGGCGATCGTCGTCCACGCCGCCGTCCACGTGTCGGCCCCGCTCCGCGCCGCGGAAGGGCACGGGGTCCTGCGGGTGCTCGACCTGCCGCCGATCGGGCGGGCCGCGACGATCGTGCACCGGGGCTCCATGGACACGGTCCTGCCGACGGCGCAGACGCTCGCCCGCTGGATCGACGGCAACGGGTACCGGTCCGGCGGCTACCCGCGCGAGGTCACCCTGGAG